>NZ_JBOGBT010000013.1:0-44839 GCF_051656365.1 Silvania sp.
ATTGCGGTAATGAACGGCACCCCGACAGCGCAGCAGACATCCCTCATTAGCCCCGAAGATACCCGGCAGCTGGTGGGACAGTTTAACGCCGTGGATCCGGAAGGTGATGTACTGACCCTGCTCTCCGTGACCATCGACAATGTCACCACGCCGCTTAGCGGCGCGAACGATCGCGTGGTGGATATTCCGGGTGTCGGCACGTTGCATGTCTTCGCCAACCGCGACTTTACCTTTACTCCGGTGGCCGACTGGAACGGCGTGGTGCCGCAGATCACCTACACCGTCACCGACGGCAAAAACAACGGGATGACGGACGGCACCCTGTTTATCGTGGTGACCCCGGAAATCGACGCCGTCGCCGACAGCTACACCCAGCACGCCGGGGATTCGGCCCTGCACAGCCCGCTGGATAACGACAGCTTCAGCAACCCCGATAAGCTGATTACCGGCGTTACGCAGGGTCAGCACGGGCGAGTGGAGATTAGCCCCGACGGGCAGCATACCCGCTATATCCCCGATCCGACCTTTGTCGGCCAGGATGTCTATTCCTACACCGTCACCAGCGGCGGGCGCATTGAAGTGGCGTATGTCACCGTTGAGGTGACCAACACGCGGCCGGTGCTGACCCCGCTGGTTCCGGTCAGCGGGCCGGAGGACAGCGTGCTGGCGGGCAACGTGATTGACAACGTTACCGACGCCGACTCGAGCGACAGACTGACCGTGGTGAGCTGGAACCTGCCGGGCGAAACCCGTCCGCATCTGCCGGGTGTGGGCTACGCCATTCCGGGCCAGGGCACCTTCACCCTTAACGTGGACGGCAGCTACACCTTTGAACCCCTGGCGGACTGGAACGGCAGCGTGCCGACCCTCACCTTTGTGGTTAGCGACGGCCACGACGGCGGCCAGGTGACCGGGGAACTGAACCTGACGGTCACGCCAGTGGCGGATATCCAGCCTGACTATGCGCGGATCCACGCGGGCCAGCCGCTGATTATCGATGCTCTCGCCAACGACAGTTTCAGCAACGGCGACCGACAGATTGTCGCCACGGGTAACGCCCTGCACGGCCAGGTCACGATCCAGAACGGCAAAATCACCTACCTGCCGGAGCCGGGCTACGTCGGCATCGACACCTTCACCTACACGGTGATGAGCGGCGGGGTGCGGGAAACCGCAACCATCACCGTTGAAGTGACGAACGCCGCCCCGCAGCCGCGACCGGATCGCGATGTGGTGGCGGAAGATACCCAGGCCCGCGGCAACGTGCTGACGAACGATCAGGATAACGACGGGGATGCCCTGCGGGTAGTGGACTTCCGCGTCGGCACTCTGGCGGGGGTGTTCCTGCCGGGCACCACGGCGGTGATTGCCGGGGTCGGTGAAATCACCCTGCAGGCCAACGGCGACTATCTGTTCCGTCCGGTAGCGGACTGGAACGGCGACGTACCGCAGATTATCTACACCGTCTCGGACGGTAATCAGAACGGCCTGGCCTCGCAGACCCTCGATCTGAGCGTCAGCCCGGTGGCCGATGCCCGACAGGATGTAGCCTATATCCACTCCAGCTTCCCGGGCACCCTCGACGTGTTGGCGAACGACACCTTCAGCAATCCGAATGCCACCCTCGTCGGGGTCACAACCCCGATGGAAGGCTCGGTGACGATTGTGAACGGCAAAGTGGTCTACACGCCGCGCCCGGGATTTGTCGGCTTTGACAGCTTCGAATACACCGTGCGCAGCGGCGGCGTGGAGGAGACGGCGGCCGTGGTGGTGTGGGTCACCAACCAGGCACCGGTCGCCCGTGACGTTAGCGTGCAGATGGATGAAGACGGTGGCACGGTGCAGGGCTCGCTCCCGGTGACCGACGCCGATAACGACGCTCTGCGGGTGACGGGCTTTACCCTCGACGGCGACGCCACCCAGTATGACGTCCCGGCCAACGGCAGCCGCACGATCCTGATCGCAGGCAAGGGCACATTAACCCTCACCAGCGATCGGCAGTTCACCTTCAAGCCGCTGGCGGACTGGAACGGCACGGTGCCGGTCATCAGCTGGCAGGTCACCGACGGCAACGATAACGGGGCCACCGGCGGCAGGCTGGCGATTGTGGTAAATCCAGTGGCCGACGGCATCGACGACCGGGGCGCACTGCTCAAAGGCGGAGAGCTGATTAGCGACGTGCTGGCGAACGACACCTTTGAGGATCCGACCCGCCAGGTGACCGCCGTCAGCCAGGGCGCACACGGCGCGGTAACGCTGCTGCCGGACGGGCGCATTCGCTACGTGCCGGATCCGGCCTACGTGGGGCCAGACAGCTATACCTATACGGTGACCAGCGGCGGCGTGACAGAGACCATTACCGTGCAGGTGGTCGTGAAGCCAGTGCTGGAACTGACCGTCCGCGAGCAGGGCCTGCGCGACAGCAGCGGGAGCCAGACAGCCAGCGGTTCGCTGCAGGTGACCGCGTTCGACCCGGCGCAAATCCTCACCATCAACGGCAAATCCTTCACCCTGGCCGAGCTGCAGCAGTTCACGCTTCAGCGGCCGGGGAGCGTGGACTTTGGCTTTGGACATCTGGAGCTGACCGGCTATCAGGCGACTGACGCCACCCACGGGGTGCTGAGCTATCGCTATGTGCAAACTCAGGCAGTAGCGCATCAGGAATCGCAGCCTGTTCAGGTGACCTTTAGCTTTACGGTGAACGGCGAAATCGGCGGCCTGCTGCGGGTCAATATTGTTGACGATGCCCCTCAGGCGCAGCCCGATACCGCCGATATTTATCAGGATCGGGCCCAGTACAGCCAGAGCGGCAACCTGTTCGCCAACGATACGGTAGGCGCAGACGGCCCGGCCATTCGCGGTCCGGTGGTGGATGTGATGTCCCAAAACACCGGCGCGGCGGGACACATTAACGGCGTGACCACGGGCCAGTACGGTGTGCTGCGCCTTGATGCCAACGGCAACTGGCAGTATGAGGTGAACCGCAGCGACCCGCGCGTCGCCGCGCTGGACGCCAACGCCAGCCTGCAGGAGGTGTTCGTTTACACCCTCGAAGATGCGGACGGCAACACCCGCCAGTCCACGCTGACGGTAATCATCCACGGCGTGACGGCAATGCCGCAGGTGGCCGATCGCGACGGCTGGCACGAGCTGCTGTTTGGTCTGCGCGACGAGCCGGAGCAGCCGCGTCTGAGCTTTACCCCGGGGCTGTTTATCCTGCCGATGATCTATGGCTTCGAGAGCAGCGAACATCGTCACGCCGTACAGGCCAACGTCAAAATGGCGATGCTCGGCTACGGCGTCGAGCAGGCCAACGCCCCGGTGCTCGAGCAGGCGGTGCTGTTCCCGCGCTGGTTCACCAGCACTCGCGAGCAGCGCGATATCCGCGAGTTGGGCGCCAACGGCATCGGGCAAAATATGCTGCGGGATGCATTTAGCCCGTTCAGCATTCGCCACACCGATGAACGCGAAACCCTGCACGCACCGGCAGAACCGCCGGTGCCGGTGGTCAACGCGCCAACCCTCGAATCCGCTCAGGGAGCCTTATCGCTGACAGCGCAACTTGCCGCGCTGCACCGCCAGGCTCCGGAAACAACCATCGTCCTGCCCGCTGTGTCGGCTAAGCAGGTGAAGTGATGAATTATGGGAATGTAGACATGCTAAATGCTTCTGTGCCGGTCATGGCCGTAACGCCGCGCCGTTTTCGTTTTGCGCCTCTCGGGGTGCTGGTGGCCGCGGTGATCCTCAGCGGATGCGGCACCATCAAGCCGACGCCGCTGACTCAGGATGAAATTACCGCCCGGGTGAATCAGGATCGCGCTGCCATGTACCAGGGGCAGGAGGCCGTAACGGGCACCCTGACCCTGTCTGATGCGATGGCGCGGGCGCTGAAATACAACCTCGACTACCGCCTGAAGATGATGGAAACCACCCTGGCGCGCTCCCAGCTGGATCTCTCTTCCCAGGACATGCTGCCAAAATTAATGACCGACGCGGGCTACCGCTGGCGTAACAACGACTCGGGCGGCACCAGCGTCGGCATTGACGACGGGGTGATCAGCCTGCGTCCGTCCACCTCCGAAGAGCGTGAGCACTACCTTGCCGACGCGACCTTCTCCTGGGACGTGCTCGATTTTGGCATGAGCTATTTCCGCGCCCAGCAGCAGGCCGACGAGGTTAACATTGCCGAAGAGCGCCGCCGCAAGGTGCTGCAAAACATCGTCCAGGAGGTGCGGGACGCCTACTGGCGCGCGCTGGGCGCCCAGCGTCTGCTGAAAGAGACCGAGCCGCTGGCGGACCAGATCGCCTCGGCGCTGGCGAAAACCCGCGAAGCAGAGCAGGCGGGTATTCTGCCGCCGATTGAAGGGCTGGAGTACCAGCGCGCCCTGCTGGATGCGATGACCACCCTGAATCAGAAACGCCAGCAGATGCAGATGGCGAAAAGTGAGCTCAACGCGCTGATGAACGTCCCACCGGGGAGCAACATCACCCTCGACGACAAACCGCTGCCGCTGGCGAGCGTCCCGCAGGACATGGACAAGCTCGAGCAGATGGCGCTGGAACGTCGGCCTGAACTTCGGGAAGAGGATTACAAAGCGCGCATCGACAGCTATGAAACCAAACGGCAGATCGCCTCGCTGCTGCCGAACCTGAATCTGTTTGCCGGGGTTAACTACGACTCCAACGACTACCTGTACAACGACAGCTGGGTGCAGGGCGGCGTCGGGGTGTCGATGAACCTGTTCAAACTCCTGAGCATTCCGGCGATCAACAATAACAACGATGCGCGCAGGATGACGGACGATGCCCGCAGGATGGCGCTCAGCATGGCGGTGATCACCCAGGTGCGGGTGGCGACAGAGCGCTATAAGCTGGCGGTGTACGATTTCCAGATTGCCGACCAGTCCGCGCAGGTCGATCAGCGCCTCGCCAGCATCTCGCGCGCCGGGTCGGATAACTCCCTGACCAGCGATCTGGAAACCCTGCGCACCGAGGCGCGCTCGATTGTCTCCCGCTTCCAGATGGCCGGTTCCTACGCGGAAGCTCAGGCCGCCTATGGCCGGGTGCTGAACTCGGTGGGGATCGACCTGCTGCCGGATCAGGTCCAGCAGACCGATGTCGCCAGCCTGTCGAACGCCATCGCCAGCAGCCTGCGGCGGGAAGAGCAGACCGTCTTCGCCAGCGTAGCCCTGAAAAGCGCGCCAGTGCAGGCTGTGCGGGTGGAAGTGGGTCGCCTGCCGGGCGGTGCGGATCGCGCGGCGATCACCCGCTCGGTGAGCCAGGTGCTGACGGCCAACCAGATCGAGATGGGGGAGACCCCGCAAAGCCTGCGCTTGCGGATGCAGTTTAAAACCGTCAGCAGCAGCACGGCGCGCAAAGGGCAGTGGACGATGGACGTGATCGACAGTGACGACAACGTGCGCCTGTCGCGTCAGTACCAGAGCTATTTGCCGGATGACGCCAGCACCCGTACCTTAAGCGCCCTGGCCCAGGCCGCCGCGCTGTCGGTGACGGATGATATTCAGCGGATCAGCGGCGCACGTACGGCCCCGCTGGCTCGCCCTTAATGGCATGACAGGAATTGCGTATGAAGTCGATGTTTATGGTGGTATGTGCGCTGATGGGGGCCACGGCCCTGCCGCTGCAGGCCGAAGAGACGCTGCCGGGCAACAGCCCGGTGCGTTTTCTGGTGCAGGCGAACCGCGAAAGCCCGCTCTCGAGCGTGGTGGCGGGGCGGATGGCGAAAGTGAACGTGCAGCTCGGCGATAAAGTGGCAGCAGGTAAAGTGCTGGCGACGCTGGACTGTAGCGATCTCACCGCCCGACGTGCGGCGGCGCAGGCCGAGTATCACGGGGCACAGCTGCGCTACGAGGCGAAGGCCAAACTCCAGGGGCTGAACTCCGCCGCCCAGCTTGAAGTGGGGCTGGCGGCAGCGGAGGTTAACCGCACCAAAGGCCAGATGGGGATCTTCGATGCCCAACTGGCTCAGTGCCGCTTTGTCGCACCCTTTGATGGCCGGGTGGCACGCGTCTACGTCAAAGAGGGGCAGGGCGTGGCGGCAGGCGGCGGGGTGGTTGATCTGGTCGGCAGCGGCACGCCAAAAGCGCGACTCAACGTGCCGTCAGGCTGGATCGTCTGGCTGAAACCGGGCGTCACCCTTGAGGCGACGGTCGGGGAAACCGGAAAAAAATACCCGCTGACGGTGACCAATATCAGCGCCCGGGTGGACGCGGTAAGCCAGACGGTGGAGATCGAGGCCCGCTTCCCGGATAACGTCGACGGCGTGCTGCCGGGCATGAGCGGGCAAGCGGTGCCGCTGTGCGCTGCGGGGGATACTGCCTGTCCGGGCAGCGGGGCCGCGTCGTGATCGCAGGTGCTCAGGGCTGGCGTCTTGCTGCACGCATCGCCCGCATCAAAGAGTACAGCGAGCTGGGCTTTGTTATCTGCAACGATACGCGCCAGCTGGTGGAGTACCGCCAGGCGGCGCTGATGCGCGTCACGGGTGAGAAGCAGGCCCGGCTGGTGGCCCACTCCGGCCTCAACGATGTGGATCGCAATACCCCTTACGCCCTCTGGCTTGCGGAGGTCAGCGCCGAGATTATCCCACGCTGCCGCAAGCTGGCCGAGGGGGCGCGGCTGCTGCCGCTCTCCGCTGTGATGTTGAGTGAGCCGCTGCAGGCGGCGTGGAACGAGTGGCTGCCGGAGTACGTGTGGGTCTTTCCGCTGACCGGCCCGCAGGGCGAACTGCTGTCGCTGCTGTTTTTAGGCCGGGACAATCCCTGGCCGGGCACCCTGACGCCGGATTCCGCCGAGTTTGCCCTGCTGCAGCTCTGCGGCCTGTACGGTTACGCCACCTGGGCGCTGACCGCCAGACCCTCAGCACTCAAGCGGCTGTGGCAGCGCAGCGGCGGCAAACGTCTGCTGTGGGTGCTGCTGGCGCTGATTGCGATTTTCTGCATTCCGGTGCGGGAATACACCCTGGTCCCGGCGGAGATCGTCTCCCTGGAGAGCGAGGTGATCGCCTCCCCGGAACAGGGAGTGATCCAGCGGATGGTGACCATGCCAAATGCGACGGTGAAAAAAGGCGACGTGCTGGCCGTGCTGGACGACACCACCCTGCGCAACCGGCTGGCGGTGGCAACCGCAGAGCTGGCTACGTCGGACACCACGCTGCATCAGGCAACGCAGAAGGCGATTGAAGATCAGCAGGCTAAATCCGAGCTGGCGATGGCGGAAGGGCGCTGGCGCGAGAAGCAGGTGGAAGTGGCCTCCCTCCAGCGCGAGCTGGATAAACTCACCATTCGTGCGCCGCGCAACGGCGTGTTTGTCTACTCCGATCCCGACGACTGGGCCGGGCGTCCGGTGCAAACCGGGGAGCGCATCGGCCTGCTGGCGGATCCGGATAAGCCGGGCGTCAGGGCCTGGGCCCCGGCCAGTGAATCCACCAACCTCAAGCAGGGCGCACCGATGACGGTGTTCCTGAAGGTTGCCCCGCTGAGCCCGCTGAGCGCGACCCTCGACTATGCCGGGTATCAGGCCGTCGAAGCCCCTAACGGGGTGGCGAGCTACGTTCTGCGCGGCTCGCTGCAGGGCGATACCGCCGAGGCGCGGATCGGCCTGCAGGGTACTGCCCGCGTCTCCGGCGACTGGAAGGCGCTGGGCTATCTGCTGCTGCGCCGTCCGCTGGCGACCCTGCGCGCCTGGGTGGGCTGGTAATGGCACAGATCCCTGGCCTCAGCCCGGTGTGGCCCGCCCTGCGCGAAGAGCTGCAGCTGCGCGATGCTGGAATCAACCGCGACGGCTCCCCGGCCTGGCATCTGAACGATCCGGTCAGAAACCTGTGGTTCCGGCTGGGGTGGCTGGAAATTGAGATCCTTAAGCGCTGGCCGCTGGGCAAACCGCAGGCGATTGCCGACGACATCAATGCCCGGACCACCCTGCAGGTACTGCCCGAAGACGTGGACGAATTCGTCGGCTTTTTGCAGCAGCACCAGCTGCTGAAAATCCCGCGCTATCGCCCGGAAAAGAGCCTGTGGACGCACCTGCTGCACAGTTATCTGTTTATCCGCATCCCCCTGGTTCATCCGGGCAAGATGCTGAAAACCCTCCTGCCGTGGGTGAGCTTTCTCTTCTCGCGCACCTTTTTACTGCTCACCGTCCTGGCGGGCCTCACCGGGCTGACCTTAGCCGCCCGGCAGTGGGATTCCGTTGAAGCGACGCTGCAAAATGCGGTGAGCTGGCAGGGGGCGCTGGGCTTTATGCTGGCGTTGGTGTTGTCCAAATGCTGGCACGAACTGGGGCACGCCTTTATGGCGACGCGCTACGGCGTGCGGGTTGGGCATATGGGCGTGGCGCTGCTGGTGATGCTGCCGATGGCCTATACCGATACCGGCGAAAGCTGGAAGCTCAGCCGTTCCCGGGAGCGGCTCAAAATTGCCTGCGCCGGGATCATGGCCGAGCTGGTGCTGGCGGCATGGGCGACACTGCTGTGGTCGTTCGCGCCGGAAGGGGCCTTTAAAAATGCGCTCTTTTTCCTTGCCACCACCGCCTGGGTGATGACGGTAGCGATCAACGCCAGCCCGTTTATGCGCTTTGACGGCTACTTTATTCTGTGCGACTGGCTGGACTTTCCGGGGCTGCACGAGCGGGCCGGGGCGTGGGCCAAACGGGCGATGCGCAAGGTGCTACTGGGGCTGGAGGATCCCCTCCCGGACAACGTCTCGCGCGGGTTTTCCCGCGCCCTGACCCTGTTTGCCTTCGCGACCTGGTTCTACCGGCTGATGCTGTTTATTGGCATCGCCATTGTGGTCTACCACGCCTTCTTTAAGGCGCTGGGCGTGTTCCTGTTTGTGATTGAGATAATGACTTTTGTGGTGCTCCCGATGATCCGAGAATTAAAAGTCTGGTGGCAGCGTCGGGCGGAGATCCGCCGTACCCGGCGGCTGCGTATCGTGCTGGTGCTGGCGGCCCTCTTCGCAGTGCTGCTGCTCCCGTGGTCGCGCAGCGTCTCGATGCCTGGCGTGATTGACGCGGCGCTGGTGCAACCCCTGTACACCCCGTTTGGTGCGATGATGCTCAAAGCGCGGGTGCAGGATGGCGAGACGGTCAAAAAAGGGCAGTTGTTGTTTGAGCTGGATGCCCCACAGCCCGAAACGGACGAGCATAAGGCCATCGCCATGCGTCAGGCCTGGGAAGCCAGCGCGCGCGGGGCGCAGGGGCTGGATAAAGAGAGTGCGGCCAGACAGGTGCTGGCCGAGCAGATGGCGCGCCAGTTCGCCCTGCAGCAGCGGGCGGGCAACATGGAGCTGCGTCGGCTTCAGCTGTTTGCCGCCATCGATGGCCGCATCGAGGAGCGTAATCTGACCTTGCAGGAGGGGAGTTGGGTTTCGCCGGGCGATCGGATTGCCACCGTGATCGACGCCAGCCGCTGGCGGGTGGATGCCCTGGTCACCGAGGACGATCTGCAGCGCATTAAGCAGGGGGCTTCTGCTAACGTCTTCCTGCCCGGCCAGATCCAGCCGTTAAGCGGAACCGTTGTTTCCGTGGACCAGCACAGCCTGGCGAAGCTGCCGTCAATGGCGCTGGCGAAAGAGTTTGGCGGCACCATCACGCTGGCCCCGCGAGTCCCCCCGAAAGAGCTGAAGCCAGAGAAGGTCTGGTATCGGGTGTCGATTCAGGGTAACGACGGGCAGCCGTCGATCGCCCGGGAAATGCCGGTGCAGGTGGTAGTGAAAAGCGACGGTCAAAGCCTGGCCCATCGCTGGATTAACAGCGCGATGCTGATGCTTATCCAACAGAGCGGGATGGGGAAAGAGGGCTAACATTTTGTAAAAAAAGAAATGTTCCCACAGCCTGGATTTTTTCACCCTTCTTTATCATGCTGATTAGACCTTACTCACCCGAGTGGGGGAGCCGTAGCGCATATTCACAACAAGGAATCAGGTTATGAAAAAGTCGATCGCCATTTTGCTGGGAACTGCTGTGCTGTTTACCTGCAACGTCTTTGCTGCTGAGCTGATCACGCGTGAGAACTTTAAAAAAGTCGAAACGCAGTATGAAAAAATCGGTACGGTGTCGACCTCGAATAAAGTGTCGCCATCCGATGCGAAGAAAGAGCTGATTGAAAAAGCCGACAAGAAAGGCGCTGACGTGCTGGTGCTGACGTCCGGCCATACCGAAAACAAAATCCACGGTACGGCGGATATCTATAAGAAGAAATAATGCTGATGCCACCCCTGTGCGGGGTGGCACTTATTCACCCCGCAGCAACCTGATGAATCAACTCACTGGCCGATAACGGCTTGCTGAAATAGTACCCCTGCAGATAATCGATATGTTTGTTGCGCAGATAGTCGGCCTGCGCCTTGGTTTCCACCCCTTCGGCAATGATCTTAAGGTGCATGTTTTTCGCCAGATCAATCAGGCTATCCACCAGTCGCGTATCGTCACTGACCCCAATCTGGCTGACAAACAGCTTATCAATCTTAATGAATTCCGGATTGAGGGCAGAAATATAGGCCAGATTGGAATAGCCGGTACCAAAGTCATCCAGCGCCAGCGAGATATTGGCCCGGCGCAGGGCGGCAAACCATTCACTGAGCTGCGGGGTAAAGTGCAGCGGGTGCCGCTCGGTGATCTCTACCACCACATGGCTCTGATTGGCGTTAAGCTTGCGCACCATGTCGCGGGAATCGCATTCAAAGCCCGGATCGAGGCAGTTCTGGGCGCTGATGTTGATACAGATATAGGTCCCGAGCGGGAAACGGTGGATCTGATGCTGCAGATCCGCCACCACCTGCTCCATTAGCAGGTGGGTCAGGGGCACAATCAGATGGTGTTGTTCCGCCAGCGGAATAAAAACATCCGGCGAGACATAGCCGTACAGCGGGTGACGCCAGCGGGCCAGTACCTCAATCCCGGCAATCTGCCCGCTGCGGGCATCCATAAACGGCTGGTAAAATGGCGTAATCTGCCGCTGGGCAATCGCCATGCGCAGCGTATTAACCGGTGAGCGCAGGTGCCGGGAAAAATAGCGCGCTAACCCGGCGTTGAGCCCCGCCAGCACCGCGTTGACGCTTTTATGTGCCCGCTTCATCCCGCTACCCTCTGTGGAAATCAAAATTTGACCCAGTCGGCTGGTGAGTGAGCAGGGGCCTTTTTCATGAGTGCCGTGGCCGGGGCCCGGACAGGGGCGCGAGGCGCTGCGTCCGGCACCTGGAAAATCGCCACCACCTGTTCCAGCTGAACGGCCTGATCCTCCAGCGAACTGGCGGCGGCGGAAGACTCTTCCACCAGGGCGGCGTTTTGCTGGGTGGTGGTGTCCATCTCGGTCATCGCCTGGGCAATCTGTGAAATTCCCCGACTCTGCTCGTCGGTGGCGGCGGCAATCTCGCTCATGATGTCGCGCACCTGCGCCACGGAGGTCTCGATGCGTGACATCGCCTCCCCGGCGCCGCTGACCAGGGTGAAGCCGCTGTCCACGTGCTCCACCGATTCCTGGATCAGGTTTTCGATCTCTTTTGCCGACTGGGCGCTGCGCTGGGCAAGGGTGCGGACTTCTGCGGCCACCACCGCGAAGCCTTTGCCCTGATCGCCCGCGCGGGCCGCTTCCACGGCGGCATTCAGCGCCAGAATATTGGTCTGGAAGGCGATGCTGTTAATGACGGTGGTGATCTCAGAGATGCGGTGCGAGCTGCTACGCACGTTCTTCATGGTGTCGATCACCTTCTGCGAGATCGCGCTGCCCTCGCTGGCATGGGTCGACGCCTCCTGCGCCAGCAGGCGTGCGTGGTTGGCGTTTTCGGCATTCAGCGCCACGGTGGACGTGAGCTGCTCCATGCTGGCGGCGGTTTCGACCACGGCGGCGGATTGCTGCTCGGTACGCGAGGAGAGATCCATATTCCCGGCGGCAATTTCGGATGCCGATCTCGCCACGCTTTCCACCCCTTCACGCACGTCATAAATGATGCTTTTCAGGTTCTCATTCATGGTGGCGACCGCCTGCATCAGCAGGCCCGGCTCGTCCCGGCGGGTGCTGGTGAGGGTACTGGTGAGATCGCCTTTGGCAATCAGCCCGGCTACCCGTAAGGTTTCACTCAGCGGACGGGTGATCGACAGGGTGATCCCCAGCGCCAGCAGTACGCCCAGCATGATGCCGATAGCCGCGACAATGCCCATCTGGATCTGAATGCTGTCGACGGTATCCGCCACCTTTTTCTGCTGCAGGTCAAACAGGCTCTGGATGGCCTGAGTCAGGCCGACCGCTT
The DNA here is from genome assembly GCF_051656365.1 of Silvania sp. Lineage (NCBI taxonomy): Bacteria > Pseudomonadati > Pseudomonadota > Gammaproteobacteria > Enterobacterales > Enterobacteriaceae > Silvania > Silvania sp. The sequence continues at coordinate 12,267 of NZ_JBOGBT010000013.1, forward strand.
TTTCGGTTAAGGCGTCGGACAGGGCCGACTGGGTTATCCAGACGGTGCGGTAATTTTCCAGCTCCGGCCCGATGCGTTGCATATTGTCGATGCTCGCCTGCAGCATTGGCTGCTGGGTTTCGGGCAGCATCGGCAACAGCTGAACGGCATCGATTTTACCGGCCTCCAGACGGGCCTGAACCGCTTTTTGCAACTCTGGCGTCGGGTGCTGTTTATAGAGCGCCATCTGGGAATCAATGTCGCTCATGATAAAGGCCACCTGCGCGGCCAGCAGCGACTGTGATACGGATAACGACGGGTCCCGGCTCAGTCTGATAACCAGCTCGGCGTTATCACATAACACCTGAGAAGAGAGGGTCTGCTCACTGTGTTTTTTTTCCGACAGGGCTTTGGTAAACGGCGTCAGCGTAACAATGTAGCTATTAACGGCACTGGCGGTGTTGTCCAGCGCCGATTTGCCCTCTGGCGACCAGCTAAAGGTATTAAGTGAGGCAATTGTCGCCTGCATCTGCGCCGTAGCGGCATTTGTTTGATCCAGGTACTGTTGATCCAGGGTGTACTGGAAATTTGTACGCCCCAGACGCACTGACGAAAGAGCGTTAAACAGATTGGTGGTTAAGCCATTTTTTTCCACTTTATCCTGAATATTATTCAGCCCCAGTAAACCCGATGCCAGAATGGCCAGTGTTACCAGTAAGACGACGGAAAAACCGAAAAATAATTTCCGGCTGACTTTTAAATTTACAAAGTGATTTATTATATTCATGTACTCTTCCAGTATCGACGCAGATCGAAGAAAAGGTTTTTGCTATTTCGCCATCATTAAGCGGGCAGGAATTGTGGATCATACGATGTAAAAAAAAGCCCTTTGCACAGCGTGCTCAGGGCAAATGTCTGAGTTGACATCACTCACTCAGACTATCTGGGTTCTCCTCTTTTTTATCAGGGAGAGTAGGGAGCTCACTCAGTCTGTAATAAACGGGAGTGACGTTGTTATAATTAATCATATAACCGCGGCCTTTAATGTTGCGGATAAAATCATCCGGCAAACCGAGCAGGCACAGTTTTTTATTCAGGTTATGCAGCACTTGCCATAAACGCTGGGTGGAAGGCGATAAATTATTTTCCTCCCAGATTTTTTCGAACAGCTCTTCTTTGGCGATAACCTTTCGGCGGCCATGCTCCAGCAGATAGAGAAATAGCCTGAGCATCGTTTCATTAAAATAGATCGACGCAAATGCCATGCTTTTGTCGGTGTGGCTACCCGTGAGTCGGTACAATCGGCGATTAGAAATATCAAAATGAATTTCTTCGCCAATCATAAAGCCATAGAGTCGATAACCCATCTCATTTATTCCTGCATGATGTTAAATCGGATAACCACCCCAACATTGATTCCACACATTTACCCACATCATTTATGTGGTGGATTATATGGTTGCTATGAATGCTTTCCAATACACACCCCTGTGCACTATAAGAAACGGGTGAGCAAACCCCCCGATCTCGTGTTTTCGTTTATGTAATTCATATCCACAGAACAAAAATCTGCTATTCATCACTATTGTGTGTTTTTGTATTGGGTTCAGGTGATGGGTCCATGCATCAAGATGAAATGGCGAATTTACGCGCCGAATCAGCATTTCACGCTGATGACGAGAGGAAGATGCGGTGCTGACTCGCCATCACCTCTTCAGCTGCATACACAATGTGTTCTGGCGGGTGAAAAGAGGAGTGAAGTTATATGATTTATACTGAATCAGACGCGCTTCGTTACCCTCTGGCCACGCTTTGCATTGGCGGGAGATGACGGCTATATTTTTGATAACTAATCTAAAAAAAATGAATCAGAAATTTGATTAACCGTATCCCTTTGAAATGCAGCCTGTGGTCACAACATGAAAAATGCTTTTTTGATTAACGAGATGGTGCTTTTTGAACCCGATGCGCGACGAGTTTGCTCGCGGACCCATTACCCTGAACGCGCAGTGATCATGCATGGCCCGGTGAGTGAGTGCCTGCTTCAACTCCTTGAACACAATGACCAACTGCTGACCCAGCGCTATCTCTTTGCCACGGTATGGGAGAAACAGGGCGCCGTAGTGACCACTAACGCGCTGTATCAGACTATCGCCTCAATCCGCAAAGCGCTGAAAACAGCCGGGCTGGCGGACAACGTTATTATCACCGTTCCTAAAGCGGGGTTTAAATCCATCGCGCAGCTGCGTACCGGCACGGTAGACGAGCTAATGGAACGGAATAAAACAGTTCCTTTACCGGTTTTACCCGACATATATACCGAAGAACAGCAACACGTCGCCACCCCAGCGGCGTCGCGAGTCTGGACCTCCCGAATAGCATACTGGCTGGCCGCAGGCTTATTTTTACTCTCGTGCAGCGTGCTGATTCTTACCCTTAGACAGGGCGGGTCGGTATTCGCCCGCTATCAATCGATCGGGAAGAGTGCGGGTTGCGAGGTCTATTCTTCCTGGCATGATAAAGAGAAAAGTCACAGCATATTGGCCGCGCTGTCACAGCGCTTTCCGCTACCCTGTAAAAGCGGGGATGTTGCGTATCTGACGCTGAATCATTCGCAGCAGGGGATATCGGTCATTATTTGCGACCGGATACCGGTAAACAGCGCCGCCCGCTGTCAGTCTATTTTTTACAGGCAGCCGTATGATGAAAATGAATAACTTAACTCTCCGCTGGGGACTGATTATTCTGGCGATTGTCGCCCCACTGCTGACAGCGGGATATATTCATTATCAGCGCGATAATTTTAGCTGCGAATCGCACATCACCATTGTAGAAAATCATGCTGTTGTCGATGTGCTGATGAATTTTTCTTTCAACGATGGCAGCGGTATTTATCAGACCACCGGTGAATATAGTAAAGAGAATCAGCCGCCGATTTCGCTCAGTAATAATGTGACCTTTGATTACTGGCGTGAAGAGGGCCGAATGATTATGGTCTCCAGCGAAACCAATGAATTACCGAAAGTAACCTTACCCTTCAGATTATCTATTCCGGATTTCTTCCGGCACCGGGAGCGTGGAATAAGGCTGCAGATCGTCCCGGCCAATTCCGCCAGCTATTATTTTATCTACAAGAATTCCCCGGTCTTCTATTGCACTAAAGGGTAATAAGGCGCGGCAGGGGACTGCTTTACTTGGCTTTTTTTACCTTGTTGCGCATATTTACACTTGATCACAGATAGATAATGAGTATAGTTCTCATTCTCTTTAGTGTTTGCGGGCATGTAAGGATATTTCCCGCACGTTAAGTGAGCGTCGATCTCACATGGAACACAGAGTGTTAACGGTGGACGCTAATGGCCTGACGGCCTCATATCACAATCCTAATCGCAACGCATAAGCGGCGCAGGCGTCCTCCTCAAATTCGATTTGTACGGTAAAGGATGTTCCTGATGACCAAAAAATTGTCTGCCCTGGCGCTGCTCGTCGCCGTCTCCCTGAGCGGCTGCGCGGCTCAGCACACCGCGACAACCACGCCTGCCGCCGACGCGCCGAAACCGGCAACGGCCCCTGCGCAAACCAACGTTGTGAAGCGCGATCTCGCTGATGGCCTGTATGAGATGGTGCTGAGCCCGAAAGGCGATGCGCTGTACGTCGCCAGCGCTGAAGGCTTTAAGGACGTGCAGGGCGGGGTGGTCTACAAGCTCGACCCGAAAACGCTGAAAACCCTGGGCCGCAGCCATACGGATCTGAAAAACTTTGCCCTCGCCATCTCCCCGGACGGCAGCACCGTATATGCCACCAACTCGCTGGACGGCGGGATCAGCGCCATCAGCACCGCCGACGGCAAAGTGAAACAGCGCCTGCTGTTTACCGAACGCAACAAAGAAGGCTACCCGTACGGCGCGCGTCAGGTGCTGCTGCATAACGACGTGCTGTACATCGGTGGCGTAGGCGACCCGGCGGTGGTTTGGGTAGTGGATGCGAAAACGCTGAAGCTGAAAAAGACCATCAAAAACGCCGGACAGTGGGTCACCGGCCTGATGTGGTCTGAGCAAACCCAGCGCATTTACGTCGCCAACGGCGGCGGCGAAATTCTGGTGCTGGATCCCGTGCGCAACCGCATCGAAAAACGCTGGAAGCCGCTCGGCGACAAACCGGCCCTGCTGCTGAACCTGGCAGAAGACAAAGCCACCGGCCGCCTGTTCGTGACCGACAACTCCAAAGCGAAAACCACCCTGGTGCTGGACATCCGTACCGGTGAGGTGATTAAGCAGCTGGATGTCGGCGACTCGATGGGGGTGAAATTCAACCCGGCGCGTAACGAGCTGTACATCACCCAACGCGAAAGCGGAAAAGTACTGAGCCTTGATGCCACCACCTTTGCCGTGAAGCAGAGCTGGGATCTGCCGCCGAACCCGAACAGCCTGCTGCTGTCGGCGGACGGTCAGACTCTGTACGTCACCGTCAAGCAGGCGTTCAACAAAGATCACTCGACTAACGGGCCGGACAGCGTAGTGCGTATCGCCCTGAAATAATTTTATTACCTATAAAAATTAAGGCCCGGCAACGGGCTATTTTGCGCTGATTTTGAACGAGTTAATTATGAACCACACCAGAATAATGAACAAAACGCTGCTGGCGCTCGCCATCGGTGCCATTACCTCTTCCGCTATGGCGGCGGAGAGCAAAAAAGAAGACACCATCGTGGTGCAGTCCGCTGCCGCCACTGCGTTCAAACCCGGCGGCGACCAGCTGGTGCCGGCCTTCCTTGACGGGCAGGTGGCAAACGGCGGACGCATGGGGATGCTCGGTCAGCAAAATGCGATGGATGTGCCGTTTAATATCATCAGCTACACCTCCAAACTGGTGGAAGATCAGCAGGCGCGCACCATCGCCGACGTGGTGGCGAATGATGCGGGCGTGCAGTCCGTGCAGGGCTACGGCAACAGCGCCGAGAGCTTCCGTATTCGCGGCCTGAAGTTCGATGGCGACGACATGACCTTTGGCGGCCTCTCCGGCGTACTGCCGCGCCAGGTGGTTGACGCCCAGATGGTGGATCGCATTGAGATCTTTAAAGGCGCCAACTCCCTGATGAACGGCGCGGCCAGCTCCGGCGTGGGCGGGATGATCAACCTTGAGCCGAAACACGCGGGCGCGACCCCGCAGGCGAAGGTAGGGGTCGATTACACCTCTGAATCGCAGATTGGCACCACCCTGGATGCCGGTCGTCGCTTTGGCGACAGCGACCAGTTTGGCGCGCGCGTTAACCTGGTTCACCGGGAAGGCGAAGCGCCGGTCGAAAACGATCGCCGCCGCACCACGCTGCTCTCGACCGGTCTCGATTACGCGGGCGAAGACTTCCGCACCTCCGTGGACCTGGGGTATCAAAAGAAAACCTTCCACGGTTCAGAGACCGGGGTTAACGTTTCCGGCGTCAACTTCGTGCCAGAGCCGCCGAAAAACGATCGCAACTACTCCCAGAAATGGGCTTACAGCAATATCGAAAACGAATTCGGGATGTGGCGCAGCGAGTACGACATCACCGACAGCTGGACCGCCTATACCGGTCTGGGTGCGCAGCACGCCCATGAAGAGGGGCTGTACAGCGGGGCGAAGCTGGTGGACGCCAGCGGTAAAGCCACCGCCACCCGTCTGGATACCAACCGCATCAGCGACAGCGTGAGCGGCATGGCGGGCATTCGCGGCAACTTTGATACCGGATTTGTTTCGCACAAGGTTAACGTCGGCTACTCGGCGATGACCAAAAACGAGAAAATCGCGTGGAAGATGTCAGCGGCGGCGAATAACCCGGTGACCAACATCTACCACAACACCGGCGTCAATGCGCCGCCAAGCACCAACTCCAACGGCGCAGGTGGCAACTACAGCGATCCGCTGACCAGCGGCCGGACCCGCACCCAGGGCTGGCTGTTGAGCGACACCCTGGGCGTGCTGGACGACAGCCTGCTGTTCACCGCCGGTGCCCGTCATCAGAAAGTGGTGATCCGCGGCTATAACAAAGTCACCGGCCTGGAAAACGCGGGCGATAGCTTCGACGGCGACCGCTGGATGCCAACCTACGGCGTGGTCTACAAACCGTGGGAGCAGCTGTCCCTATACGCGAACCACACCGAAGCGCTGCAGCCGGGTAAAACCGCGCCCAACACCGCCACCAACTACGGGCAGAGCACCGGGATTGTCCACTCTAAGCAGAACGAAGTGGGCCTGAAGGCCGACTTTGGTCGCGTTGGCGGCTCGCTGGCGCTGTTTGAAATTAAAATGCCGACGCCGATCCTCGACAGCAACAAACACTATGGTCTGGATGCTGAACAGCGTAACCGCGGCGTTGAGCTGAACGTCTTCGGCGAGCCGATGCTGGGCCTGCGTCTGAACGCCAGCGCCACCTGGCTGCAGGCGGAGCTGACCAAAACCAAAGACGGGATCAACCAGGGCAACGATGCGATTGGCGTGCCGAACTTCTACGCCGTACTGGGCGCGGAATACGACATCAAGCCTGTTGACGGTCTGACCGCCACCGCCCGCGTCAACCACTCCGGTTCCCAGTATGCGGACCTGGCAAACAGCAAAAAGCTCGACAGTTACACCACTCTGGATCTGGGCATGCGTTACCGCTTCGCGGTCAACAATAACCAGAACCAGATGACCGTCCGCGCCGGTATCGAGAACGTTACCGACGAGAACTACTGGTCAAGCGTAGATGACAGCGGCACTTACCTGTTCCAGGGTGAGCCGCGTACCGTTAAGGTTTCCGTCGGCTACGAGTTCTGAGTTCCACCCTCGTTATCCGGGGCAAGGATGCCCCACCTTCATACCCGCGCCTTTACTTGCTACCACCTGGCTGAAGTGTTAAAAGGTGCCCCTTCCATAGAAAGAGACAGGGGTCAGACGTGAAAAACGCGTCATCCGCTTCAGACAACGGTGTTGCTGAAGCCTCGTCGGAACAGATTCCGACGCTGCATCGTGGTTTACAAAACCGACATATTCAACTTATCGCCCTCGGGGGCGCTATCGGCACCGGGCTGTTCCTCGGCATCGGCCCTGCCATTCAGATGGCAGGGCCTGCGGTGCTGCTGGGTTATGCCATTGCGGGCGTTATTGCGTTTCTGATCATGCGCCAGTTGGGTGAGATGGTGGTTGAAGAGCCGGTATCAGGCTCCTTCGCCCATTTTGCCTATAAATACTGGGGACCGTTCGCCGGCTTCCTCTCCGGCTGGAACTACTGGGTGATGTTCGTGCTGGTGGGGATGGCGGAGCTGACCGCTGCCGGTATCTACATGCAGTACTGGCTGCCGGACGTGCCGACCTGGATCTGGGCGGCGGTATTCTTCATCATCATTAACGCCGTCAATCTGGTGAACGTGCGCCTGTACGGCGAGACTGAGTTCTGGTTTGCGCTGATCAAAGTGCTGGCGATTATCGGCATGATTGGCTTTGGCCTCTGGCTGCTGTTCTCCGGCCACGGCGGCGAGCGCGCCAGCATCGACAACCTGTGGCAGCACGGCGGATTCCTGGCCACCGGCTGGAAAGGGCTGGTGCTGTCGCTGGCGGTGATCATGTTCTCGTTCGGCGGGCTGGAGCTGATTGGCATTACCGCCGCCGAAGCGCAGGATCCGCATAAAAGCATCCCGAAAGCGGTTAACCAGGTGGTGTACCGCATTCTGCTGTTTTACATCGGCTCGCTGGTGGTTCTGCTGGCGCTCTATCCCTGGGTGGAAGTGAAATCGGACAGCAGTCCATTCGTGATGATTTTCCACGACATGAACAGCAACCTGGTGGCTTCTGCACTCAATTTCGTGATTCTGGTGGCGTCCCTGTCGGTGTACAACAGCGGCGTGTACTCCAACAGCCGAATGCTGTTTGGTCTGTCCGTGCAGGGCAACGCACCGAAGTTCTTAACCCGCGTCAGCCGTCGCGGCGTGCCGGTGAATTCGCTGCTGCTTTCCGGGGGGATCACTTCGCTGGTGGTGCTGGTTAACTACCTGCTGCCGCACGAGGCCTTTGGCCTGCTGATGGCGCTGGTGGTGGCAACGTTGCTGCTGAACTGGATTATGATCTGCCTGGCGCACCTGCGTTTTCGCGCGGCGATGCGGCGCAAAGGGCGCGAGACGCAGTTCAAAGCGCTGCTCTATCCGGCGGGGAACTATCTCTGTATCGCCTTCCTGGCGATGATCCTGGTGCTGATGTGCACCATGGACGGGATGCGTACTTCGGCAATCCTGCTGCCGGTGTGGATTGTGTTCCTGTTTGCGGCGTTTAAATTGTCCAGAAGGTAAACGCAAAACGGCAACGCCAGTTGCCGTTTTTGGTGTTTGCACCCTCTCCCTGTGGGAGAGGGCCGGGGTGAGGGCATCAGGCCGCACAACACTCTGTTCGCCGGGTAAGTGAAGCCGCCACCCCATTCCTTTCCACACCGAATTTCATCTTTATCGTGATCGCCTTCCCAGATCTCCATCAACGTGCAGGATCTTTATTTTGTAATCGATTACTTTATGTTTGATACGGTTTGTAATCGATTACTTTTTAAGGGTGGGGATCAACATGGTGTCAACAACTGAAAGTAGTGGAAAGGTGATGGGGCAGCATCGGCTGCTGGTTCCGCGCCTCTCTTTAATGATGTTCCTGCAGTTCTTTATCTGGGGCAGCTGGTCGGTCACGCTTGGGCTGGTGATGACCCAGCACAACATGTCGCTGCTGATTGGCGATGCATTCTCGGCGGGGCCAATTGCCTCGATTTTGTCACCGTTTGTCCTTGGGATGCTGGTCGACCGCTTCTTTGCCTCGCAAAAGGTGATGGCGGTGATGCATCTGGCAGGCGCGGCAATCCTGTGGTTTGTCCCGGGCGCGTTGATTGCTGAAAACGGTGCCCTGCTGATTGGCCTGCTGTTTGGCTACACGCTTTGCTATATGCCAACTCTGGCGCTGACCAACAACATCGCTTTCCACAGCTTGGCGAACGTCGACAAGACCTTCCCGGTGGTGCGCGTGTTCGGCACCATCGGCTGGATTGTGGCTGGAATCTTCATCGGTGTCACCGGTGTGGCCTCCAGCGTCACCATCTTCCAGGTGGCGGCGGCCAGCTCCGTTATTCTGGCACTCTACAGCCTGACGCTGCCGCATACACCCGCCCCGGCCAAAGGCCTGCCGGTGAAGATGCGCGATCTGTTGTGCGCCGACGCCTTTGCCCTGTTGAAAACCCGTCACTTCTTCATTTTCTGCCTGTGCGCAATGCTGATCTCGGTCCCGTTGGGCACCTACTACGCCTACACCGCGTCATACCTGGCGGATGCCGGTATCGCTGATGTCAGTACCGCGATGTCGTTCGGCCAGATGTCTGAAATATTCTTCATGCTGGTGATCCCGCTGCTGTTCCGTCGTCTGGGCGTGAAGTACATGCTGCTGATCGGCATGCTGGCGTGGTTTGTTCGTTACGCCATGTTTGCCATGGGCGTGAGTGAAGAGGGCCGCGTGCTGCTGTATCTCGGCATCCTGCTGCACGGCGTCTGCTACGACTTCTTCTTTGTGGTGGGCTTTATCTACACCGACCGCGTGGCGGGCGACAAGGTGAAAGGCCAGGCGCAGAGCATGATCGTGATGTTCACCTACGGCATCGGCATGCTGCTGGGCTCACAAATTTCCGGCGCGCTGTACAACCGTCTGGTGGCCGGCCAGCCCGTGCCTGAAGCATGGGTCACTTTCTGGTGGATCCCGGCGGTTGCTGCTGCCGTGATTGCACTCGTTTTCCTTGTCTCGTTCAAATATGAAGACGACAAGGCGTAATATCTGGAGGTGGTATGAGGACAATTAAAGGTCCGGGGATTTTTCTGTCGCAGTTTATCGGGGGGGACGCGCCATTTAATACCCTCGATGGACTGGCAGGCTGGGCAGCGGAAAAGGGCTACAAAGCCCTGCAAATTCCCTGCAACCATAAAGCGATTTTTGACGTAGAGCGGGCGGCAGAAAGCCAGGCCTACTGCGACGAAATTCGCGGTACGCTGGCGGCGCACGGGCTGGTCATCAGCGAGTTGTCGACCCATCTGGAAGGGCAGCTTGTTGCCGTGCACCCGGCCTACGACGAGGCCTTTGATAACTTCGCTCCACCGGCGGTGCGCGGTAATCCCGCCGCCCGTCAGGCGTGGGCGACCGATATCATCAAAAAGGCGGCCGTGGCATCGGCCCGGCTGGGGTTAACCGCCCATGCGACCTTCTCCGGATCGCTGGCCTGGCCGTTTATGTATCCCTGGCCGCCGCACAATGAGGCGCGTTTTGAAGCCGCATTTGGCGAGCTGGCCCGTCGCTGGCGGCCCATTCTGGACCTCTTCGACGAGCAGGGCGTTAACGTCTGCTTTGAACTGCACCCGGGTGAAGACCTGCACGATGGCGTGACCTTTGAGCGTTTTCTGGCGTTAGTGGATAACCATCCCCGCTGCAATATTCTGTTTGATCCCAGCCATCTGCTGCTCCAGCAGATGGATTACCTGGCGTTTATCGACCACTACCATACCCGCATCAAGGCGTTTCACGTCAAAGATGCGGAATACCGCCCTAACGGGCGCAGCGGCGTGTACGGCGGGTATCAGAGCTGGATTAACCGCGCCGGACGTTTCCGCTCGCCGGGCGACGGGCAGGTGGATTTCAAGGGCATTTTCAGCAAGCTCACCCAGTACGACTATGACGGCTGGGCGGTGCTGGAGTGGGAGTGCTGCATGAAAGATGGCGACACCGGCGCGCGCGAAGGACGCGAATTTATCTCCCGCCACATTATCCCGGTATCCGCCCGGGCGTTCGATGATTTTGCTGCAGGAGAGCGTCATGATTAACGTCGGCATTATCGGCAGTGGTTTTATCGGCCCGGCGCATATCGAAGCCCTGCGCCGCCTCGGTTTCGTGCAGGTCGTCGCCCTGTGCGACGGCTCGCAGACGCTGGCGGAAGAGAAAGCCAAAGAATTAAACATTCCCCACGCGTACGGCAGCGTTGAGGCGCTGCTGGCGCACCCGGATCTGCACGTGGTGCACAACTGCACCCCGAACCATCTGCATGCCCAGATTAATCGTCAGATCCTGCGCGCCGGGAAGCACGTGTTCTCGGAAAAACCGCTGTGCATGACCCCGGAAGAGGCGCGCGAGCTGGTGGCGCTGGCGGAGCAGGCGGGGGTGATCCACGGGGTCAGTTTTGTCTATCGTCAGTTTGCGATGGTGCGCCAGGCGGCCAGCATGCTGGAAGCGGGTGATCTCGGACGCTTGTTCGCCGCCCACGGCAGCTATCTGCAGGACTGGATGCTGCTGGAAACCGACTATAACTGGCGGGTTGATGCGGCGCTCGGCGGGGCGTCGCGTGCAGTGGCGGACATCGGTTCCCACTGGTGCGATACCATCCAGTTTATCACCGGGCGACGCATTACCGCGGTGATGGCCGATCTCTCTATCGTCTGGCCAACCCGCAAGTCCAACGTCGCCGGGAACCAGACCTTCAGCGAGGCGCAGGAGGCGGTGTACGAAGACAAGCCCGTCAGCACCGAGGACTTTGGCTCGGTATTGTTCCGCTTTGACGACGGCAGCAAAGGCAGCTTTAACGTCTCGCAGGTCAGCGCCGGGCGTAAAAACCGCCTGAGCCTGGAGGTCAACGGCAGCGAAGCCTCCGTGGCCTGGGATCAGGAAGTGCCCCAGCAGCTGTGGGTCGGGCATCGTGCCCAGCCGAATCAGACGCTGACCGACGATCCGAGCCTGATGAACCGCGACGTCGCCAACAGCGCCCACTTCCCGGGTGGGCATATTGAGGGCTGGCCTGATGCCTTCAAAAATATGATGGCGCAGTTTTATCGCGCAGTGCAGGCAGGTTTTATGCCTGAGAAACCGGTGTTTGCCACCTTTCATGACGGAGCAGATGTGATGTATATCATTGATGCAATAGTGAAAAGCCATCGGCAGCAGGGCTGGGTGAGCGTCGAACGTTAACCCGTTGCCCGGTTCGCCGGGCTGCGAATTTATGGTAGCCTGCACGGAACGCTCATTGCAGGATTTTTCGTCGCTATGTCAATTCAGAAAATCGCCCGGCTTGCGGGCGTCTCGGTGGCGACGGTATCGCGGGTGTTGAATAACAGCGATACCGTTAAAGCCAAAAACCGCGATCGCGTCTTGCAGGCCATCAAAGAGGCCAACTACCAGCCCAACCTGCTGGCCCGTCAGCTGCGCACGGCGCGCAGCTCCATGATTCTGGTGATGGTGTCCAATATTGCCAACCCGTTCTGCGCCGAAGTGGTGAAAGGCATTGAGGAGCAGGCGGAGAAAAACGGCTACCGTATTCTGCTGTGCAACTCCAGCTCGGACATCGAACGCTCCCGTTCCGGCCTGAGCCTGCTGTCCGGCAAAATGGTTGACGGCATTATCACCATGGACGCCTTCTCCCGCCTGAACGAACTGGCGGCGCTGATAGGCGATGCACCCTGGGTGCAGTGCGCCGAATACGCCGACGCCGGGGCAGTATCCTGCGTCGGTATCAACGATGTCGACGCTTCCCGGCATGTGGTCAGTCGTCTTGCTGACGCGGGCCGCCAGCGCATTGCGCTAATCAATCATGACCTGAGCTATAAGTACTCCCGCCTGCGCGAAGACGGCTATAAAAGCGTGTTACATCAGCGGGATTTTGCCTGGCAGGCGGTGGAGTACGCCAGCGATCTGAGCGCCGCAGCCGGGATGGCGGCAATGACCAGACTGTTGGCCGCCGAGCCGCGCCCGGATGCGGTATTTGCCGTGTCGGATATGCTGGCAGCCGGAGCCCTGCGTGCCATTGAACAAGCGGGTTTGCGGGTGCCGGAGGATATCGCCGTCGTGGGATTCGATGGCACTGAACTGGCCGGGCTGGTTTCGCCGCCGCTCAGCACCATTGAACAGCCGTCGCGGGATATTGGACGCAAGGCAGTGGATCTGCTGCTGAATAAAATTGATAACCCCGATGCGCCCACCGAACGGGTGATGATGAACTGGCGCTATATCGAACGCGCCAGCTCCTGACTTATTTCGCCAGCACGCCAGCCAGGGAGCGAATATCGTTCCCGGTTGGCGTCTGGTGAATACGCAGACCAAATTCATCGATCACAGCGAAAATATGGTCGAAGATATCGGCCTGAATACCTTCATATTCCGCCCAGATAACCGTATTGGTAAAGGCATATATTTCAATCGGTAAACCGTTGGCGTCCGGCGCAAGCTGGCGCACCATTAAGGTCATATCGTTGCGGATCCACGGATGGTTGCGCAGATATTCATTCAGGTAGGCGCGGAAGGTGCCAATATTGGTCATTTTGCGCAGATTCAGTGCCGATCCACCTTCACTATTCTGCTGATTCCATAGCGTAATTTCTTCATGCCGCGCGGCCATATAGGGCTTTAACAGCCGGGCCTGAATCAACTGCTGCTGCTCATTGGCATCAAGAAAATGAATGCTGGTGGTGTCAATGTTCAGGCTGCGCTTAATGCGCCGCCCGCCGGAGGCTGACATTCCGCTCCAGTTGATAAAGGCGTCTGACACCAGCGCCCAGGTGGGAATGGTGGTGATGGTGTTATCAAAGTTACGCACCTTGACGGTGGTCAGGCCGATATCCGTTACCGTACCGTTGGCACCGTATTTGGGCATCTCCAGCCAGTCGCCGAGCTTGAGCATATCGTTGGCCGAGAGCTGGATCCCGGCCACCAGGCCAAGGATCGGGTCTTTAAACACCAGCATCAGCACCGCGGCCATTGCCCCCAGGCCGCTAATCAGAATAGCGGGGGACTGACCAATCAGCAGGGAGATAATCAGAATCCCCGCCAGAATGGCGCTCACCAGCTTAATGCCCTGGAAAATGCCCTTCAGCGGCAGCTGCGAGGCGGTGGCCATTTTTTGCGACAGATTGAAAATCACGTCCAGCAGCGAGAAGAACGCCAGCAGGGCGTAAACCATCACCCAGAGCCTGGCGCAGGTGGTGAGGATTTGCGCGGCGTCGCTGCCTTTTTGCAGCCACAATACCGCCTGAACGTTGACAATAATTCCCTGCAGGGTAAAGGCCAGACGGTGAAATAACTTATTCTGGGTAATGATTTGCAGCCACAAATGGCTGCTGGCCCGGGCGCGTTTTTCAAAAGCGCGCAGCACCATTTTATGCAGAATAAAATGAATAACGATGGCGGTAAGAAAAATAATACCAAAGATAATCACAAGCGAGGTGGTGTGATTAATTTCAAGGCCTGACTCTTCTAACTGGGCAATTAATTCCTGCATAACGTCTCCTGTATTGATGCAGCCGCCATAATGGCGGCTGTGGATCTATTATGCAAATTCGCAAGAGCTTACTTTGCCGCGTGGCAGGGCTTCACCACCGACAGACAGAGACGATGGCGCATGCGCAGCGTGGCGAGCGCCAGCACGACCATCATCACCGTTTCCACCACCAGGAACAGCGTGATTGCCTGGGCATAATCCCCGTGATGGTTTTGCAGCGCATGCAGCAAAATGGCCCCAAAAATGGCCGGACCAAGGCCAAGCGCCGCCTGCTGGAGGGTGCTCAGAATCGCGCTGGCGGCACCGGCGTCGTCGGGCTGAATGTCGCGCATCCCGATGCGGTAAAAACTGTTCACGATCAGCGCCTGACCGTAGCCCACAAGCCCGGTGGCCGGGGCCAGCGTCAGGGCGGTGTTAGCGTTGCCCCAGACGCGGAAGGTGACAATCAGCGCCAGCAGGCCGGTTATCTGGATTGCCAGGCCCATCAGCAAAATGTTACTGGTGCTGTAGCGGGCAATCAGACGCGGGGCGAACCACGCCGAGATAAAATAGGTCACCCCGAGAGCGATAAAGCTGTTGCCGGACTGCCACGGGGCCATACCGAGACCGGTCTGCATGGTCAGCGCCATGCAGAACATAAACCCGGACCACACGCTGAAAAACAGCACCGCAATCAACACCCCAAAGCGGATGCTGCTGAGCTGCATTAAGCGCGGCGGGATCAGCGGGTGGGCGTTCTCACGCTCTTTCTTGCGCGCATTGGCGGCCATCAGCAAGGCCAGCGGAAGAATGGCGAGAAGCATCGCTTTCAGCGGCCACGACCAGTGCCACTGCGGGCCAAGCGCCATCGGGAACAGCAGGCAGCACAGGATCGCTGCAAGCCACGCAGTGCCCTGCCAGTCAATGCGCGACGGTAGCTCCCGGCGGGTTTCCGGCACGTAGCGAGGACTCAACGCCAGCACCAGCAGACAGATGGGGACGTTAATAAAGAAGGCGTTGCGCCAGCCGAGCCCGGCGATATCCGCCGACACCAGCCAGCCGCCGCCCATCTGTCCGACGATAAAGGCGATCCCGCCGATACCGCCAAACAGGCTGATGGCTTTGGCGTGAGCAGAGCCTTTGAGCGTCACGTGCAGGGTGGCGAGGATCTGCGGCATAATCAGCGCTGCACCCGCGCCCTGAACGATGCGCGCGGCAAGCAGTTGTTCGATGTTGCCTGCCATCCCGCACAGCAGCGAGGCCAGGCCAAAGCTCGCCACGCCCCACATAAACAGACGACGACGGCCAAGGTTATCCCCGAGCTTGCTGCCGAGCGCCAGGCAGACGGCAAACGCCACGCCGTACAGGGCGACAATTAGCTCGAGTTCCGTGGCGGTGGCATGCAAAGATTGCGTGATAGATTCCAGCGCCACGTTGGTTATTGAGGTATCAATCAGCGGTAGCATCTGGCCGGTTAACAGCAACATCAGTCCGGCGCGACCCGGTGAAACAGCAGACGAATTCATGGTAACTCCATTGCGTCATTCAGCTAAGAGCCGTAGCATCGTCTATCTTATAAACGGGTACCAGTTCCTGCTTATACTGGTATTGGCACTACCCTGCTGGAGGGCTTATGTCGCAGATTATTGAACCCGCCCTGTCGTTACAGGAAGAGAATCGCCGGCAGCTGGGGGCGTTTTTGCGCGCCCGTCGGGAGAGTCTCGACCCGCAGCGCCTGGGCCTGCCGCGCAGCGGACGCCGCCGCACCCCTGGCCTGCGCCGGGAAGAGGTGGCGATGCTGGCTGACGTGGGTGTGACCTGGTACACCTGGCTGGAGCAGGGCCGGGACGTGAACCCGTCCAGCGTGGTAATGACGGCGGTGGCAAAAGCGCTCCAGTGTTCGCCGACCGAAGCCCGCCACCTGTTTGTGCTGGCCGGGTTACCCCCGGGCGAAGCACCGCAGGCGGCCTGCTGTGAAGGCATCAGCGAGGGCACGCGGCGTCTGCTGGATACCTTGATGCCGAAACCCGCCAGCATCCAGAAACCGAACTTCGACATCGTGGCGTGGAACGACAGCTTCGGCCATCTGATGGGGGTCGACTTCAATGACATCCCGCCGGAAGATCGCAACTGCATTTACCTCTTCCTCACCCATCCGGCGTGGCGAGCCCGGCTCGGTAAACGCGATGACGTACTCGCAATTTTTGTCTCTTATTTTCGCGCGGCGATGGCCGAACACCGGGGTGACCCGGCGTGGGAAGCTAAACTGGCGCGTTTCTTTGCCGTTTCGCCTGAGTTCGAAGCGCTATGGCACCAGCGTAACGACGTGCGCGGCGTGGAAAATCAGCTTAAGCTGTTCTCGCATCCGCAGCTCGGTGATTTTCAGCTCCAGCAGATGTACTGGTATTCCGCCCCGCGCAACGGTTCGCGCCTGCTGGTCTATCTGCCGGTGGATGACGCCGGAGAAAAGGCGCTGGCATGGCTGGAGGAGCAGGCAAAATGAAGGTTACCCGCAAACAGGAACGCACGATCCGTCGCGCACTCGACGAATGGGAGCAGGAGGGGGCGCTGAGCGCCGCCGATGCGCAACGGCTCACCGGCACGCTTAAGCGCGTCGTCCTCGACTGGCAGCGCCTGAGCCGCTACGCCTTCTGGACGGCACTGGCCTGCGCCATGATTGCGCTGGGCAGTCTGTTCGCTGACAGCGAGCTGATGACGTGGATTATCGATCTCATTTCCTTCTCGTCCTTCGCCCGTATCGGGCTGCCTGCGCTGCTGGCCGTCGGGTTTTATCTGTGGGGGTTCAGCCGCCAGCGACAAGAAAGCCAGTGGCACTACAGCACCGAAGCCATTTTGTTTCTCGGGGTGCTGTTTACCGCTATTGCCCTGTGGCAGCTGGGGGAGCGACTGGATAACGGCAGCGGCCATATCGCGCCGCTGTTCCTGGCGGGCTGTGCGGTGTACGGGCTGGTGGGCTACTTTGGTCGTTCCGGGCTGGTATGGCTGTTCTTCCTGCTGTCGCTCGGCAGCTGGCTGGGTGCCGAAACGGGCTACATGTCCGGCTGGGGCGCCTACTGGTTGGGGATGAACTACCCGGTGCGCTTTATCTTCTTCGGCGGTGCGCTGCTGGCGCTGTGCTGGGGATTGCGAAGCATTCTGCACCGTCGGCATCTCTACACCACCAGTAAAGCGACGGGGCTCATGTACCTGTTTATCGCCCTGTGGATCATGTCGATTTTCGGCAATTACGATATCGATAGCTGGTACGGCACCACCCGCGCGGCCTTACTGCCGTGGGCGCTGCTGTTTGCCGTGGCGGCGGTAATCTGTATTTACATCAGCCTGAAAACCGACGACGGCATGCTGCGCGGTTTTGGCCTGACGTTTCTCGGCATCAACCTGTATACCCGCTACTTCGAATACTTCTGGGACGGCATGCACAAGGTGCTGTTCTTCCTGCTGCTGGCGGTATCGCTGGCGGTGATAGGACGCTATGCGGAGCGGATCTGGCATGCGGGGAGTGGGGGGAAGTAAGGTTTTTGCGAGGCGCTTTCAGGGAATTGCGGTGATTTCGTTCTGGCCTGGATAAAGCGTGTAAGGTAAACCACGAAAGGCAAAATTAGCCTTTAATGCAAATTGCCTTACATGCTAATATCTTCAGGGATGAAAAAACGTGTTCAGACTCATCGTTCATCAGGCAGTCAGAGAAGAGATCCTCTCGCTGCCTGCAGGTGTACAGGCGAAGCTGATTCGTCAGCTTGATAAATTGCGCGCTAATCCAACGGCGCTTCGGGAGCCCGACAGCAAACCATTACCGCACGGTTTGTTTGAAATAAGAACTGTTGGCCTGATCCATAGTCGCGGGATCTATGTGTATCAGCGGGAAAAAACAATTTATCTGCTGCGTGTATTTATCAAGAAAACGCAGAAAACGCCTTCTGCTGAAATCCGTCTGGCACTGAAACGAAAACAGGAGATGTTGGATGAGCAAGAAGATAATTGACTGGGACGAGTTACGTGCTGAGTTGCTGAGCGATTCTGACGTACAGGCAGTGTTCGATGCCGAAGCGCGTAAAGATCGCTTACAGCAGATGCTGGCGCAGTGGCGTGAGCAGGCCGGACTGACGCGCGCGCAGGTTGCGGAGCGAATGGGTGTGAGTGCGCCCACTGTTTCCAGAATGGAGGCCAATATCACCCGCGCCAGTCTCGATACTCTGACCCGCTACGCGCTTGTGTGTGGAGTGAAACATCCGCAGGTCTTACTTTACTGACTCTGGCACGCCGCAGAACGGCGTGCACAGAACCATTAGCACTCGGTAACGGTGGTGCTTAACGGCAGGCGGGATTTTGGCAGTGCGGCGTTAAAATCTTCCACGCTGTGATGGCCAACCGGCACCACTACTACGCTGGTGAAGCCCTGTTCGGTCAGGCCGAACTCGGCGTCCAGCACCGCGGCGTCAAAGCCTTCGATCGGCACCGCGTCCAGACCCAGCGCGCCTACGCCCAGCAGGAAGTTACCGACGTTGAGGTACACCTGTTTTGCCATCCAGTGATGATCGTCTTGCAGATCAACACGGTGCATGTCGGCAAAAAAGGTGCGGCCTTTGTGGTTCGCGGCTTTCGCTTCCGGGGTAGCAAAACGGCCGTCGGCCTCTTCCTGATCCACCACGCGTTCCAGCCAGGCGTCGTCCATTGCAGTTTTAGCGCAGAACACCACCACGTGAGACGCATCCAGCATTTTGCGTTCGTTAAACACAAATCCACCCGCCGCTGATTTGGCGACCCGCGCTTTGCCTGCTTCGGTGCTGGCAACGATAAAGTGCCACGGCTGTGAGTTGGTGCTGGACGGGCTGAACTGCAGCAGGGTTTTGATTTTTTCGGCCTGCTCGGCGGTCAGTTTTTTTGTTGGATCAAAGGCCTTAGTGGAGTGACGTTTTAAGGCAACCGAAATGATATCCATAACTACTCCTGGGGTTAAGTTCGCCCGGTAGGGCGCAAAAGGAAAAAGTAGACGTGCTTACCCGCCGGGGCGCATCTGCTTCTGGGTGCGTTTAGGCAGTTTATCCACCACCTGATTCCAGGAATCGTTCACCAGGTCGGCAATCAGCCCCGGGCTGATGTCGTCTCCGGCGTAGACTGAGATCCAGTGTTTTTTATTCAGGTGGTAGCCCGGCTCAATGCTGCGGTAAATCTGCTGATTAAGCAGCGATTTTTGCGGATCGGATTTCAGGCTGACGTGCGGGCGACCGTGCACCACACCCATCAGCATAAAAATTTTGCCGCCGACTTTGAACACATCGTACTCCGGGCCAAAAGGCCAGCAGTGCTCGGTAAAGGGCAGCTCCAGCGCCAGGCGTTGGGCGCAGGCCAGCAAGGATTTACTGTCCATTGCCATCCTCGTCGGCGAGGGCGCGCCACATGGCTTCAAACCCCAGCGCTTTAAATTCGTCGGCGCGCGCCGGCTCGCGGGTGGCAAAAGACATGGTGGTCTCGGCCAGCGACAAGAACAGGGCGTCGCCAAACAGGCGGAATTCTTCGGACATAAATACCGGGCGGATCTGGCGACGGCAGAGCTCATGCAGCTCCGGAAACATCTCATGCACCGCCTGTTCGGTTTCGGCGTTGATCTTCTCACTTACCCCGAGCTGGCGAATGGCACCGTGGGCGACGGGATTGCGGATCCCCCAGTCAACGTAGCTGTTCCAGATATTGCGGGTATGTTCTTTCGGTTGGGTGAGGGCGCGATCCATATTCGCCAGCATGGTCTGGCACAGATCCTGTTTCAGGTGCAGATAGAGGGCATTAAGCAGATCGTCTTTGGTGGCAAAATAGCGAAACAGGGTGCCTTCAGCGACACCTGCGCTGCGGGCAATTAACGCGGTAGAAGCCGCAATGCCCGAGTGGGCAAAGGCGGCGGTTGCCGCGTCCAGCAACGCCAGTTTTTTATCTTCACTCTTCGGACGAGCCACTGCATTTCCTCCAGTAATGTTCAAAAACCTTGATTGAATCATGCCGTTTGCGCACCTGCAACGCGGAATGTCAAAGAATTAAAAGCTTCTTGACGACTTTCACATCCCTCCTATAATGAGTGCTTACTCACTCATAAGCAAGTTTTTGCCCGCGCAGGCCATCGGATGGGGCGCGAATTCGGGTCGGGATATGAAAAAGCGTTTCATTGTTTGCATGGTGGTAGTGATGATTATAGCGTCAGCGGCGAGTTTACCCTTTGTCCTGAATCCCGGATTCGGCCAGCCGCCACAGGGTGTGCAGTTGAGTGAGATTGAGACCTCGCCGCAGTATCGCGACGGTCAATTCCATAACGCGTTGCCGACGCCGGAATACACCGGCAGCAAGAGTCTGCTGGCGGCGTGGTGGGGCTTTTTGATGACCAAAACCCAGAATGCCCGGCCTGCCGCGCCGTTGCCGCTGGTGAAGACCGATCTCGCCAGCCTGCCGCTGGAGCAGGAGACGCTGGTCTGGCTGGGGCACTCGTCGTGGTATCTGCAGCTGGCAGGCAAACGCATCCTGATCGATCCGGTCTTCAGCAACTATGCCGCGCCGTTCTCATTCCTGAATAAAGCCTTTGCCGGGGAGTATCCGTGGCGCGCAGAGACAATGCCCGATATCGATCTGCTGATTATCTCTCACGACCACTACGATCACCTCGATTACGCCACCATCAAGGCGTTGATGCCAAAAGTGAAGCGCGTCGTCACGCCGCTCGGAGTGGGATCACACCTGCGCTACTGGGGAATGGATCCGACCCTCATTGAGGAGCGCGACTGGGATCAGTCGGTGCGCATCAGCGACGCCTTAACCGTACACGTGCTGCCCGCGCGCCATTTTTCCGGTCGTGGACTGAAACGCAACCAGACCCTGTGGGGCAGCTTTATGTTTGTTACCCCACAGAAAAAGGTGTTCTACAGCGGCGATTCTGGCTACGGCCCGCACTTCCGCGCCATTGGCGAGCAGTTCGGTCAGGTTGATCTGGCGATCATGGAGAACGGACAGTACGACATGGACTGGAAGTACATCCATATGCTGCCCGCCGAAACGGCGCAGGCGGCGGTGGATCTCAATGCGCAGTCCGTGGTACCCGGTCACTCCGGCCGCTTTGTGCTGGCCAAACACACCTGGAACGATCCGCTGATTCAGCTGACGCTGGCGAGCAAAGATAAAAACTATCGGCTGCTGACGCCTGAGCCCGGCGAGCCGATTCGGGTGGATGATGCAACGCAGCAATTTCGCACATGGTGGGAATAATGTTAAATCGAAGAGCAGAGGGGGAGAGCGATATGACAATTTCCGCTCAGGTTATCGACACCATCGTCGAGTGGATCGACGACAATCTCCATCAGCCGCTGCGGATCGACGAGATCGCCCGGCATGCGGGCTACTCCAAATGGCACCTGCAGCGGTTATTTATGCAATACAAGGGCGAGAGCCTGGGGCGCTACATTCGCGAGCGCAAGCTGCTGCTGGCGGCGCGGGATCTGCGTGAGTCAGATGAAAAGGTGTACGACATCTGCCTGCGCTACGGCTTTGATTCCCAGCAGACCTTTACCCGCATCTTTACCCGCACTTTTAACCAGCCGCCCGGCGCGTATCGCAAGGATAACCACAGCCGGGCGCACTGAGCGCATCGAACACAGGCCGGGTAATGACCCGGCATTTATGTTGGCACGGTGCCGACATTGCCCGTTGAGGTCTACCAGCGATAATTCACGGTCGCCGTTACCGTACGGCCAATCCCGTAGAAGCATGCCGTATCGCTTGCGCATGATGCCACATACTTCGTATCCGCGACGTTATTCACGTTGAACTGCACGCTGGCGCCTTTCAGACTGCGGTTCATCTCACCCAGATCGTAGCTCAGCATCGCATCGTACAGATCCACTGACGGTACTTTGAAGGTGTTCTTCGCGTCGCCGTAGCTGGTGCCGATGTAACGCATCCCCACGCCTGCGGTCAGACTCTTCAGCGCGCCGCCCGGAATGGTGTAGCTGGCGAAGGCAGACGCCATATGCGCCGGAATGCGCGCAGGCGTTTTACCTTCGGTTCCCGCCACCGTGGTGCTCTCGGTTTTCGCGTCGGTGTAAGTGTAAGAGCCAATCAGGTTGATATTGTCCATCAGCGTGGAGTGGATCTCCGCCTCAACGCCTTTCGAACGCACCTTGCCCGCGTTCTCGAACCAGCCTTCCGCGCTGTTATAGGTCGCCACGTTATCCTGGGTTAAATCATACAGCGCCAGGGTCATCAGCGTGGAATCGACCGGCTGATACTTCAGGCCAACCTCCGTCTGCTCGCCGATGGTCGGTTTAAACGGTCCCACGCCCGGTGCGCGGTTGGTTTGCAGATTCGGTTCAAACGAGGTGCTATAGCTGATGTACGGCGACAGACCCACGTCGAACGCGTACAGCAGGCCGGTACGCCAGGTGAACTTGCTGTCGTTCTGCTGGGTGACGCTGCTGTCGGTGAAGTCGCTGGTGCGCACTTCGCTCCAGTCATAGCGCCCGGAAACCAGCCATTCCCAGCTGTTCCAGCTCATCTGATCCTGCAGATACAGCCCCATCTGATCGAGATTTTGCTGTTCGTCCGTCGCCGTTCTGAAGGTGCTTTCATCCACGTTTATGCCGTAAACCGGATGCTGCCAGTCCAGGTCGTACTGCGAACCGCTCCCACGCGCCAGCAGCTGTTTATCTTTGCTGGTCTTGTAGTCGAATCCGCCGAGCAAGGTATGGCTGACGCCAGCGGTATCGACCAGATATTCCAGCTGGTTATCGAGACCAAACTCGTTGGTGGTGCGTTCTTCATGCTGGGCGCGGCGGGTCAGCACCGAGCTGTTGGCGGCGCTGGTGGCATAGACCAGATAACGATACTTCTGCTTGATGGCGGCGTAACGCGCGTTCTGGCGGAAGGTAAGGTTATCGGCGAACTGATGTTCCAGCTCGTAGCCGATCGTCGTTTGCTCGCGCCAGGATTGATCGTAATCCGGATCGCTGACGTTAAAGTCGCGCGGGATGTATTGACCGTCGACGCTCTTCACCGTGCCGTACACGGGAAGGAAGTTTCGGTAGCCCGCATCGGGATCTTTCTGGTAGCTGGTCAGCAGCGTAAAGCGGGTCTGATCGTTGGGATACCAGGTGATCGCTGGCGCAATCGCCATCCGCGTCTCTTTGTAGTCGTCCACCTGATTATGCTGGGTGCGGGCGATACCGTTCACGCGATACAGTACGCGGCCATCGTCGCTGAGCTTGCCGCCGAAATCAAACGCCCCTTCAGCGAGATCGTTATTGCCGGTGCGGAACTGAACGTTGTGGATGGACTCCGTGGTCGGACGTTTACTGGTCATGCTGATCAACCCACCCGGGTTCACCTGGCCAAACAGCACCGAAGCCGGGCCACGCACCAGCTCCACGCGTTCCAGCAGCCAGGGATCAACCGTGCCCGTCTGTGACGAGGCGGTGGCCCCGAAGCTTAATCCGTCGAGGAATTTCGGCACATAGCTAAAGCCACGGACAAACACCTCATCGTTACGGTTGGACGAGCCACGGTACTCGGTAAACACGCCCGCGGAGTAGCGCAGCGCCTGCGAAACCGACGTCACGTCCTGCATCTCCATCTGATCGCGGGTGATCACCGACACCGACTGTGGCGTCTTCACGATCTCCGCGCTGGTTTTGGTGGCAGAGAGAGTTCTGGTCGCCACAATTCCCTTAACGGGGGCGGTGGGTTCTTCACGTGTTCCCTGCGTCACGGTAATGGTTTCTTCTTTTACATCTGCCTGAGCCGCCACGCTAACCGTGGTCAGACTCAGAAGCCAGAGCTGCATTATCTTATTATTTTTAAACATTTTTATTTAACATCCTTGGTTGCTATCGCCATAAAACACCGGTAAATCCGCTTTGATGATATTGCAAATCATTACCATTTGCATTAGCGTTGGTAACAAATTTCGTCGGGGAACATGCGGTAATGAAGAGGGTATGGAGTGGGTTGTTGTTAGGGATTGGCACGCTGCCTGCCGTGGCGGCGACCTGTGAGCAGTCTTCCCTGCAGGGCGACGTGCGGGGGAAGTTTGATGCCAGCGGCGAAGTCTGTTTTGTGCTGCCTGAGCTCAGTGAAAATTATGTCTCTGCCACGCTGAACGGCGTGACAGATGCGCGCCTGCTGGATGAACAAAACCGCCGTATTCGCACCCTGATCGAGAAGGGGCCCGCCGACGGTGAACATACCCTGCTGTTTGCCCTACCGGTGAAGCAGAACAGCTCGCTGGTGCTGCACGGCGAAGCAGGTAAGCCCTGGCGTTTTCAGTGGCGGATGAAAGAGACCTCTGCGCTAGCGCGCGGACAAATGCTGGAGCCTGAAAGCCCGACGCTGCAGGCGCTGGCAAAAGCAATTTCTGCCGGTGGGAGTACCGATGCGTTCTGGCAGGCGCAGATTCGGCAGGGAACGCCGATGGTGGAGCCGGTTGACGCAAGCCACAAGCGCGTGACCTTTCTGTGGCGCGGGGCCCGAGATAACGTCTTTATTCTCGGCTCGCCGGCGGGCGACCACGATCCGCTGTTCCGTCTGGGCAACAGCGACGTCTGGTTTCGCAGCTACGTCGTGCCCGCCGATACGGTGATGCAGTACAAGCTCGCGCCGGATGTGCCGCTCATCGACGGCTCCTCGCGCGATCAGCGACGGGCGATCCTCGTAAGCGCGCAGGCCGATCCGCTCAATCCGGACACCTTTGGCGAACAGCAGACGGATCGCTGGAACCGCTATTCGCTGCTCGATCTCAGTCCGGCTCGCTATTGCTCCGTTCAGGCCAGGACGCAACCACTCGTGCACGGCACGCTGAGCCACCAGATGCTTAACAGCAGAATCCTCGGCAATTCACGCGAAGTGACGATCTATAAACCGCGTGGCGCACAGCCTGCACGCTGGACGTTAATTCTCTTTGATGGGCAGATTTATCAGGACGACTACCATTTTGCCAATGTGCTGGATGGGTTAATTGCCCGCCATCATCTCCCAGCGGTTAATGTGGTGTTTATCGATAGCCTCGATCACGCCCGACGCAGCAAGGAGTTACCGCCGAACCCGGATTTTGCCGACTTTATGGCCCATGAACTGCTGCCATGGCTGCGTGGGCAGGGGATTGCGATACAGCGGCAGAAAACGGTGCTGGCGGGGTCAAGCTACGGGGGCATTGCCTCTTCATGGGTGGCGTTGCGCTACCCGCGACTGTTTGGCAACGTGCTGAGCCTTTCTGGCTCATACTGGTGGGCGCCGAAAGGTGAAGCACCAGGCTGGCTGACGCGTCAGTATCAGCAGTCGCCGCAGTATCCGGTACGCTTCTGGCTCCAGGCCGGGAGGTTTGAAACCACCGGGCCGGGGGGCGGAATCTATCGCACCACACAGGATTTTGAACAGGTCTTACGGGAGAAAGGCTATCGCGTCAGTTTCCATCCGTGGTCCAGCGGCCACGACTACGCGGCCTGGTGTGAAGCGCTGATCCACGGAATGCGCGATTTCACCGGCTTACGCCGCCCGTGAAAACCAGCGGCGCCAGATGAAGCGGGCAACAAAGTATTCGATGGTGCCGAGCAGTAAAAACCACAGGCAGAACAGAATGGTGTAGAGCTGGTTCAGATCCATCAGATGGAAGGTGCTCATCAGCTTTTGCGCCACCACCAGTCCCAGCGATGGGGCGGGCAGCAGCAGGACGGAGAGAAAGGCCATCAGCAAAATGCCGCCTGCGGTTAACAGCGATTCTAACGGGTGTTTCATAGGGATGTTGATTGTCGGTTAAAAACCGCATTGTCCGGGATATGACGGCGTAAAGCAATGTGGGCCTCAGGGCGCCGAGGCCCACAGCTCGCAGTGGCGCTCCACCAGGGTGATGAGCGAACCGCCGTCGGCGAGGAAATCACGCATCTTTTGCGCCTCACTCCTTTCCTGCTTCAACCTTAATGTGATGGCCTCAATGGCACTCCCGGCACCCAGTTTGCGGGCAGACGGCGCGACGCGTTCAAGCAGCCAGGCGACATCCTCCGCGATGGTTTTCTGCTCACCGGTGTGCACATCGGTGAGTACTCCCGCCATACCGTAGCGGCACGCCTGAAAACGGTTAAAGCGATACAGCAGAAAATCCTGCTCCTGATGCTTATAAGGCCGGGTGGTCAGCAGCCAGTGCGCGGTGGCCTGAATCAGCCCGGCGATATTAATGGCGTGCGCCAGTGTAAGTGGCGTATCCATCACCCGCACCTCGACGGTGCCAAAGTGTGGGCTGGGACGAATATCCCAGTGCAGATCTTTAATGCTGTCGATCATGCTGGTCTGGGTAAGGCGACGGAACAGCCCTTCAAACTCCTGCCAGGTATTGACCCACGGCATCTGCCCGTTATCCGGGAACCCGGAGAAAATATTGAGCCGCGAAGAGGAGAATTGAGTGTCGGTGCCCTGCATATAGGGCGATGACGCTGCCAGGGCGATAAAATGCGGCACAAAGCGTGACAGGCCGTGCAGCAGGTAAATTGCCTCATCTCCGCTCCTGCAGCCGATATGGACATGCTGGCCGAACACCGTTGCCTGTAGGATCAGATAGCCAAAGCGCTCCAGCGTGACGTTATAGCGCTCGTCGTTGCATACCTCCTGACGTTGCCATGTCTGGAAGGGATGCGTACCGCCGCCGCAAATCTGAATGTGCTGCTGCGCGGCTGCGCGCAGGATGCTCTGCTGCATCGTCGAGAATTGCGCTGCAGCCTGGTCAATGTTCTGGCACACCCCGGTGGCGATTTCGAGCATGCTTTCGGTAATATCGTGCTTCACTTCACCGGCTTTGATGTCGTTCTGGACGGCAGCAATAAGCGCAGAAGAGTCCTGGCTGAGATCGTATCCGGGTGGATTCACCACCTGCAGTTCCAGCTCAATGCCAAGGGTAAACGGGTCGGATACGTGAAAGTCGGGTAAGGGCATGGCGCGCTCCGTTGTCGGCAGTGCTTTGAGTATAGACAACGGCATTCAGAACTCGCGTGGGGTGAAATTATTGTCCAGACTTAAGCCAAAGACATGGTCTGCGCAGGCATTGTGCATTACACTGCGCGCTGCAAAAATTGCGTTGATAAATGATTAATTAGGCGGTAATGGCGATGAACGGAACGATCACAACCTGGTTTGAAGACAAGGGTTTTGGATTTATCAAAGATGAAAACGGTGATAACCGTTATTTTCATGTGATTAAGGTCGCCAACCCTGAGCTGATTAAGAAAGACGCGGCGGTAACGTTCGAACCGACGACCAATAATAAAGGCTTGTCCGCGTTTGCGGTGAAAGTGGTCCCGGATAGCAAATACATCTTCCTCGACGGTGAGCGCCATAAAATCACCGCCATCAAGTCTTATCTGGTTTACAGCGAAGAAGAGCCTGTCGACAGCCAGATCGATAAAGAAAAAGGCGTGCTGTCGGTGAAGAGCCTGATGGGCAATATTGCCCCGAAAGCCACCGCGAAAGCGGGCGAAATGCGCACGCTGAAAAAACTGGCTATCACCACCTTCCAGGGGAAAACCTTTATCTTCTCAGAAGATGAAATTGACCTGGACGCTACCGTGAAAATGCTCAAGAACCTGAAGTAGTCTGTACAAGGCCGGGTGGCATCTCTGCCTTACCCGGCCAAAAATCCTACCCCATCCTGTGCTCGCCATTTTGCATGGCTTCCCGGTCAAACATCCGCTGAATGATCCCATTCGCCATAAACGCCGCCCGATCGGACATATGCGCAACCACATCCGCATCGTGGCTGACCAGCAGATAGGTCATCCCGTGCTGCTGCTTCAGGCGGTTAAGCAGATTAAGGATCTCCGCCTGCACCGACATATCCAGCGCGGAGGTGGGCTCATCCAGCAGCAGCAGGCGCGGACGCAGCAGCAGGGCGCGGGCAATGGCCACGCGCTGGCGCTGCCCGCCGGAGAGCTGATGCGGGTAGCGTTTCCCGGCATCCTGCGTCAGGCCAACCTCCTGCAACGCGACGGCCACTTTCTCTGCTACGCCGGTTTCGCCATGAATATTCAGCGGTTCCGCCAGGGTGCGCAAAATGGTGTGATTCGGATGCAGCGACGCCCAGGGATCCTGAAACACCATCTGCACGTTGCGCCGCAGCGCGCCGGTAAAGCGCGCGCCGGGCACGAGGGATTCCCCCAGCAGCGAGATGTCGCCGTGCCACTCCCGCTGCAGCCCGGCCAGCACCCGCAGAATGGTCGATTTGCCGCAGCCGGACTCCCCAATCAGGCTAAAGGTTTCGCCCTCTTCAAGGGTGAACGCAGCACCGGCCACCGCCGGTTTATCGCCAAAACGAACCTGCAGCTGATTAACATTAACGAGCGCCATTGTTCACCTCCGCGCGATCCAGGGTCGGCAGCATCTGCCCGTAGGTGTCGGCCCCGGGCCGACAGGTCCACAGCGTGCGGGTGTACGGATGCGTAGCGTGCGGCAGTTGATTCGCCGCCATCTCATCGACTTTCTCCCCGCGATACATCACCAGCACCCGGTCACAGTGCTGAGCCACCAGCGGTAAATCGTGGCTGATAAGCAGCATCGCCATCTGGCGCTGCTCGCACTGGTCCACCAGCAGCTCGAGGATCTGGTTACGCAGGCGCGCGTCCAGCGCCGATGTGGGCTCATCGGCAATCAGTACCCGGGGGTTATTGATCAGCGCGATGGCAATCATCACCCGCTGTCCCATCCCGCCAGAGAGTTCCCCCGGGTAGCGGCTCAGCACCGCATCGGTCAGGCCGACGGCGTTGATGACCGCCCGAATGCGATCCAGACGCTCCCGGCGCGGCAGCGTCTGGTGCAGGGTCAGGGCTTCATCGAGCTGGGCCTGCACGTTTTGCACCGGATTGAGGGCGTAGCGCGGATCCTGCAATACCATCGCAATGTCGTTGCCGCGCAGCTGCCGCCAGCCGCGTGGCGAAAGGGTGGTGAGATCCTGCCCCAGCACGTTCAACTGCCGGGCGTTGACCACACCGGGTTTACGCACCAGTCCCATCAATGCCCGGGCGGTCATCGATTTGCCCGACCCGGACTCGCCGACCAGCGCCAGCCGTTCGTTGCCAAGCGTAAAGCTGACCTGGTTGACCACCCGCGCGGCGGGATAATCAATGGTCAGGGAGTCGACAATAATGCGTTGCTCAGTCATGTTGTGGCTCCAGCACGTCGCGCAGGCCATCGCCCAGCAGGTTAAACGCCAGGCTGGCAATCAGGATCGCCCCGCCCGGAATGGCGGCAATCCACCACTGGTCGAAAATCACCTGCATCCCGTCGGCGATCATCGCCCCCCACTCCGCCATCGGTGGGCGAGCGCCCAGGCCAAGGAACCCCAGCCCGGCGGCGGCCAGAATAATGCCCGCTAAATCCAGCGCCAGACGCACAATCGCCGAGGGCAGGCACAGGGGCAGGATATGCCCCAGCAGCAGTCGCCCGCCGCGAATGCCCATCATCTCGGCGGCGGCCAGATAGTCGCTGTGACGCAGGCGCTGAATTTCGCTTCGCGCCTGGCGGGCATAGGCCGGCCAGGTGGTTAAGGCCAGCGCCAGCGCGCCGTTGACCAGGCCGGGGCCGAGCATGGCGACGAAGGCAAAGGCGAGGATCAGGCGCGGCATCGACATCACCACGTCGGTAAAGCGCATTAAAATCCGCTCCAGCCAGCCGCCGTAATAGCCCGCCAGAATGCCCACCAGCAGACCCGCCGGTAGGGTAATGACCGTCACCAGCGCCACCAGTCCCAGCGCCGGACGGCTGCCGTAGATCAGGCGCGACAGCAGATCGCGCCCGTAGCTGTCGGTGCCCAGCCAGTGCTGCGCGCTGGGGGCCTGCAGGCGCGCGGCGGCGTCCTGCCAGTTAGGATCTACGGGTGCAAGCCAGGGGGCAAACAGTGCTACCAGCAGCAGCAGGGTAATAATCACCAGCCCGCAAAATGCCGCCGGTGAGCGGCGCAGGCGGCGTAAGAAAAGATAAAATGGCATCAGCGCACCCTTGGATCAGTGAACCGCACCAGCAGGTCGGTCAGGTTGTTGATCAGCACAAAGCAGACGCCAATCATCAGCGTCCCGCCCATGATGGCGGTGGTGTCCCCGGCGAACAGGGCGGTGGTGAGATAGCGACCGATCCCCGGCCAGGAGAAGACCGTTTCGGTTAGCACCGCCCCTTCAAGCATGCTGGTATACGCCAGCGCAATTACCGTCAGCAGCGTGCTACGAATATTGGGCAGCACGTGGCGCAGCAGGATGGTCATCTCGCCCGCGCCTTTGGCCCGCGCCAGCAGGATGTACTCTTTGTTCATCTCGCTAAGGCAGGCCGAGCGGGTCAGACGGGTAATGCTGGCCAGCGAATAGTAGGCCAGCAGCAGCACCGGCAGTACCAGATGGCTGGCGGCATTTTTGAATGCCGCCATGTCGCCGGAAAGCCAGGTGTCGATCAGGGCAAATCCGCTTCGTGGTTCGACGGTGTATTGCCAGATATCGTCCAGCCTGCCGGGACCTGCGCTCCACTGCAGCTTCGCGTAGAACAGCGCCAGCATCAGCAGCCCGAGCCAGAAGATGGGCACCGAGTTACCGAGCAGGGTAAGGGTGCGAATCGTGAGATCCAGCGGTGAGCCGACGAAGCGCGCGCACAGCACGCCCGCCATCACTCCCAGCAGTGCGCCGATAATCAGCGCCAGCGTGGCCAGTTCAAGGGTCGCCGGGAAGGCGTGCAGCAGATCCTGCAGTACCGGCTGCCCGGTGGCGCTGGCGGTGCCCAGATCGCCGTGCAGTAAATCGCGCAGATAGTGCCAGAACTGCACCGGTAAAGGTTGATCCAGACCGAGCTGGTGGCGCACCTGATCGTAGGTAGACTGGCTGGCATGGTCGCCGACAATCTGCAGAACGCGGTCGACCGGCGAGAGCGCCGAGAGCGCAAAGGTCACGAGCAAAAGCCCGAGCAGGGTGAGCAGCAGGGTGAAAAGCCCCTGTAGCGCCCGCATCAGGCTGTGGGAAATGTGTGGCATGACAAACTCTTCATTTAGCGCCCCCTCTCACCAGAGAGGGGGAAAAGCCCATTACTTGGTGACGTTGTCGTACCAGACCATGTCGGCATTCAGCCCCTGCTGGTAGCCTTTAACGTTTTCGCGTACCACAATCTGCGTTTTGCCTTGATCGACAAACACATACGGGGAGTTATGCTGCAGCGTCTCCTGCATCTGCTTGTAGAGATCCAGACGTTTAGCCGGATCCGGTTCGGCTAACGCCGCCAGCGTGGCTTTGTTCAGCTCCGGGATTTGCCAGCCATTCAGCCCGGCCACGGTGCTTGATTTGCCGTCGTTCCACGCGAAGGCGCTGGCGTTGGAGTGGGCATCGAAGTAGTCCGGGATCCACAGGCGAATAGCGGCCTGGTGCTGTTTGGCACGCACGCGGGCGTAGACCTGGCTACCGGCGGCGGGCAGCAGGTCAACCTTCACGCCGCCCTGGGCAAAGCTCGCCTGCATCGACTGGGCGAGGGTAATGAACGGCGGCTTGTTCTCGACATCCAGCGTGAAGTGGGCATCTTTGATGCCTGCTTTGGCTAAAATTGCTTTCGCTTTTGCCGGGTCAAATTTGAACGGGTTGTTCTCCAGCGCGCCCGGCAGACCGACCGGCAGGAAGCTCTGATGAACAAAATACTGACCTTTCAGCAGATCTTTGGTAATGCCTTCATAATCTACCAGCCAGCGTGACGCTTCCCAGAATGCAGGATTATTCAGCAGCGGGTTGGCGCTGTTCCCGGCGTTAAACACCAGGTAGTTCTGCTCCGCCGACGGGATGCTCAGCACCTTGACGCCTGGCTTGCCGGTGAGGGCGCTGATCTGGTCGGCACCCAGATCGCGGGCAACGTCCGCATCGCCCTGCTCAATCAGCAGGCGACGGGAGGCCGGGTCCGGCACGTTTTTAATAATGATGTTCTTCAGCTTCGGCGCGCCACCAGGGGCGGTGTCGTTGGCTTCCAGCACGATGGCCTGATGCGGCTGATAGACGCGCATTTTGTACGCGCCGCTGCCTGCGGAGTGCATTTTCAGCCAGGCGTTGCCAAAATCGTCATTCTTCACGTTTGCCGCAACCTGTTTTTCATCAACGATCGAGGCAATCGGGGTGGAGAGAATGTTCAACGCAACGGAAGGGCTGACGTCCGCCGTCCAGCTCAGTTGCAGGGTGTGGTCATCCACTTTTTTCAACTGGCTGGCAATATTGCCCGGCTCCCAGCCCAGCACGTTAAGAATAAAGGCCGGTGATTTGTTCAGCGTAATGGCGCGGGTATACGAGAAAATAACGTCTTCCGG
>NZ_JBOGBT010000014.1:0-47523 GCF_051656365.1 Silvania sp.
TTCCGGCTTCGGGTCGGGCGCGATCCTACATCCATGTAGGTCACGCCCTCTCGGCGCATCCATGCGCCTCGCCCCGGCCTACAGGAAACGCTTCGGCGATTTTCAGCCGGACCAGGGTATCGCTGTAAGAGATTTATTCTCTTGTCGTTATTCCGTTGCTTTAAGATTAAAAATTACTGGGGATTGGTTAGCCCACAGGGAGAGGGAGAAAAACAGGCATCAGGCGTTGGACTTGACCAATAGCGTCAGCACTTCGTAGTGCGCGGTATGCGGGAACATATCGAACAGCTGCACGCGCGCGATGCGATACCCGGGCAGATCCCGGAGATCTTTCGCCATCGTCTGCGCATTGCAGCTGGAGTAGATAATAAACGGCGGGGCCATCTGGCTCAGGTAGTCGCACAGCGCTTTGCCAATCCCGCGACGCGGGGGGTTGACCAGCACCAGGTCCGGCACATCTTGCTGACCGGTGGCAAACTGGGTTGAATCCAGCGCCTGGAAATGCAGATTTGTTAACCCCAGCTCGCTGGCCGACTGCGTGGCACAGGCGATCGCCTCGGCGGAGATTTCGATTCCCGTCAGGCGCATCTGCGGCGTGGCGCAGTGCAGACCAAAGCCGCCGACGCCACAAAACAGATCCCACATATGGTTCACCGGCAGCAGGCCGACCCAGTCGCGCGCCGTGGCATACAGCTGGCTGGCCACCGTCGGGTTGGTCTGGAAAAAGCTTTTCGGGCGGATCCACAGCGGCACGTCGTTGAAGCGCTCGGCCAGCGCCTGCGCCGGAGTAAAGAAGATCTCCTCCTCCCCTTCCATGATCGCCATATGCACCGGCTGAATGTTCGCGGTGATCACCTTCAGCTGCGGCAGCTGTTCCTGCAGCCACGGCAGCGCCGCGCGCAGCTGGGCGACTTTAGCGTCGGAGCGCAGCACAAATCGCAGCATCATCCCGCCATCCTGCTGGCTTTCGGTCAGCAAAAGATACTTCAGCTCGCCGCGCTTGCGCTCGACGCTATAAGGCGTAAGGCCCGCGCGGGCAATAAAGGGTTTCAGAGCCGCAAAGACCGGGGCGAAAGAGGCGGGATAGAGCGGGCAGTCGGTCAGATCTTCTGGCGTGCCGTCGCGGTGCAACATTCCAAGCAGCGGTTTTTCGACGCTGCCGCTCACCACCATTTTGGCTTTATTGCGAAAAGCCTGCTCCGGCCCGCCGATCGGCGCGCACCACTCCGCCACCGGTAAGTCAGACAGTAACGTCTGCAGGTCGGACATTTTGGCGGAAAGCTGAGAAGAGACCGGCTGTTCAATCCACTGACAGGAGCGGCAGCGACCGGCGTCATAGAGTGCGCACTGCATAACAAAACCTTAATACGTCTGGGGGCAGCGATTATACACGTTATTGCAAACGGAAAAACCGTCGGCTGGCAGGCGGAATAAACAGCAGGCACAGCACCAGCACATCGGGCAGCTTTTGCATCATCAGGGTGCGGAAAATTTCCTGTTTGGTCTCACCGGGGATGCTGAAAAGCTCCGGATAACCGTAGCCCAGCGACGAGGCCCACAGGTATGCGGTGGTGATGGCGTGGATCAACATATAGACCCAGCGCGCCCAGTTGCGCCCCTTGATCAGTGAAAATGCGCAGTAGATCTCGGCAGACACCAGCAGCAGGCTGCTAAAAAACACCAGCGTTAAGCTCCAGCTTTGCACGCTGCGGTGGATAAACTCGGCGATGCCATGCACCCCGAGGGTGCTGAAAATCATCACCAAATCGAGACCGCGGATCAAAATAATGGCGAGCGCCGCCACCTGAACCAGCGCAGGGACGTTTAGTCGGGCATGGGTATGGCGTGTTTTTTTAAAAAATCCCAATGTTTCACTTCCCTGAAAAACAGTGCCGCGACAAGCGCGGCACTTTACGGGAAATTTTAATCGTTTCAGTGGCGCCTTGCACGCTGGATATCACGCACGCGCTGTTTTTCAGACCGCGCCATCAGATACCAGGCGATAAGCCCGACAATGCCGACTACGCCCAGAATCAGCGTCGCCAGAGCATTTATCTCCGGATTAACCCCCATTCTGACGCTGGAGAAGACCAGCATCGGCAGCGTGGTAGCCCCCGGGCCGGAGACGAAGCTGGCGATCACCAGATCGTCGAGCGACAGGGTAAACGCCAGCAGCCAGCCGGAAATCACCGCCGGCATGATCATCGGTAAGGTGATGATAAAGAACACCTTCAGCGGCGTGGCGCCCAGATCCATCGCCGCCTCTTCAATCGAGTGGTCCAGCTCGCGCAGCCTGGAAGAGATCACCACCGCCACGTAGGCGGTACAGAAGGTGACGTGCGCCAGCCAGATGGTCAGCATGCCGCGATCCGACGGCCAGCCAATGGCGTGCCCCATGGCCACAAACAGCAGCAGCAGCGACAGACCGGTGATCACATCGGGCATCACCAGCGGGGCGGTGATCATAAAGGCAAAGCCGTTTGCGCCGCGAAAACGACCAAAACGCACCATCACCACCGCCGCAATGGTGCCGAGAATAACCGCCATCGTGGCCGCACAGGCGGCAATGGTCAGACTTAAGCCGACGGCGCTCATCATCGCGTCGTCGCGAAACAGCTCCCCGTACCAGCGCGTGGACCAGCCCGCCCACACCGTCACCAGCTTCGAGCTGTTAAAGGAGTAGATCACCAGCATCAGCATCGGGGCATACAGGAAAGTAAAGCCGACCACCAGGATCAGGATCCGCCACGGAGAGCGCACTACCGGTAAGTTGTTCATCCGTGATCCCCCATCTGTTTCTGCTGATATTTGTGGAACCACATGATCGGCACGATCAGCAGCAGCAACATCACGATCGCCACCGCCGAGGCCACCGGCCAGTCGCGGTTATTAAAGAACTCCTGCCACAGCACGCGGCCAATCATGATGCTGTCCGGACCACCGAGCAGTTCCGGGATCACGAACTCGCCAACCGCCGGGATAAACACCAGCATTGACCCGGCGATAATCCCGCCTTTGGTCAGGGGCACAATCACGCTGAAGAAAGTTTTCAGCGGACGAGCACCGAGGTCCAGCGCCGCCTCGACCAGCGAGTAGTCGATGCGCGTCAGGGCGGTGTAAATCGGCAGCACCATAAACGGCAGATAGGCGTACACAATCCCGATATAGACCGCCAGATTGGTGTGCAGAATAGTCAGGGGCTGATCGATAACCCCCAGCCAGAGTAAAAAGTTGTTCAGCACACCGTTGTTTTTCAGGATCCCCATCCAGGCATAGACGCGGATCAGAAACGAGGTCCATGACGGCAAAATCACCAGCAGCAGCAGGATATTGCGCGTCGACGGCTTACTGTGTGCCACCGCCCAGGCCAGCGGATAGCCCAGCAGCAGACAGCAAATAGTCGCCACGCCCGCCACCTGCAGCGACTGCAGATAGGCCTCAAAATAGAGCGGATCGTCGGTGAGCTGAAGGTAGTTGCCCAGATTGAGGGTCACCGACAGCTGAGCGTCGGCCCAGGCCACCAGATCGCTGTACGGCGGGATCGCGCGCGCCATCTCCGCAAGGCTGATTTTGAATACAATCAGGAACGGCAGCAGGAACAGCAGGATCAGCCACAGGTACGGCAGGCTAATCACCAGCTTGCGCCCGTGTGCCATCTGCATCCGGGTCAGCCAGGACGTTTGCGTGCCCATTTGTGTGCGGGCCGCAGGTTCAGGTTTGTTCATTGCCCTTCCTTATACCGTCAGCACAACGCAGCTGTCCGCATCCCAGCACAGACGCACTTCGTCGCCCCAGGTCGGGAGGCCTTTACGGTAGCGGTCCGTGTTCTGCAGCTGGGCGCTGATCATCTGCCCGCTTTTCAGGCGAACGTGATAGATGGAGAGATCGCCGAGGTAGGCGATATGCACCACTTCGCCCACGGCAAAGTTACAACCATCGGCGGGCGGCGCATCACAGAGGGTAATTTTTTCCGGGCGCAGCGCCACGTACACCGGCACGTTATCAACCACCGAGTTATCAACGGCCACTTTCAGCGGGTGGATCAGCCCCGGGGAGTCAATCACCAGCCCGTCTTCCTCGCGCGATTTCAGCAGCCCTTCGAACACGTTCATCGAGCCAATAAATTCCGCACTGTAGCGGGTGGTCGGGTGCTCATAAATCTCTTCCGGCTCGCCAATCTGCACGAACTTGCCGCGGTTCATGATCGCGATACGACCGGCCATGGTCATCGCCTCTTCCTGATCGTGGGTAACCATTACGCAGGTTGCGCCGACACGTTCAAGAATATCCAGCACTTCGAGCTGCATGCGGTCGCGCAGCTTTTTATCCAGCGCCCCCATTGGCTCATCCAGCAGCAGCAGCTTTGGCCGCTTCGCCAGGCTACGGGCCAGGGCTACGCGCTGACGCTGGCCGCCCGAGAGCTGGTGTGGCTTACGCTTAGCAAACTCCTGCATGTGCACCAGGCTCAGCATTTCGGCGACCCGTGCGCTGATTTCGGCTTTTGGCAGCTTGTCCTGCTTCAGACCAAAGGCGATGTTCTGCTCGACGGTCATGTGCGGGAACAGGGCGTAAGACTGGAACATCATATTGATCGGCCGCTGATAGGGCGGCACCTGCGACAGGTCCACGCCATCGAGCACAATCTGCCCGGCGGTCGGCTGTTCAAACCCGGCAAGCATACGCAGCAACGTCGATTTCCCGCAGCCGGACGCGCCGAGCAGGGCAAAGATTTCGCCTTTATAGATAGTCAGGCTGACATCATCGACGGCGTGCTGGCCGTCGAACGATTTGGTCAGGTTACGGATTTCCAGCAGCGGGGTCAGCGCTTTACGGGTTTTCGCCTGTGGGCGGGGGATCGCGTCGTTCACGGGGTGCTCTCCGGCATCAATCAAACGGGTGCAGGCGCACCATGACGGTGCGCCTGATGCCGGGCAACGGTGCAACTGCCCGGCCTGATTCTTATTATTTACCGCTTTTCACTTTGGTCCACGCACGAGTGCGCACGCGGTCGATTTTCGGTTCTTGTACGCTGAGGGTGAACATTTTGGCGCGCACGTCAGCCGGCGGATAGATGCCCGGATTGTCACGCACTTCGGCGCTCACCAGCGCGGTGGCGGCTTTGTTGCCGTTGGCATAGAAGATGTGATCCGAGATATGGGCAATCACGTCCGGACGCAGCAGGTAGTTCAGGAACTGGTAGGCTTCGTCTTTGTTCTTCGCATCCGCAGGCATCGCGAAGACGTCGAAGAAGGCCATCGCCCCCTCTTTCGGGATAGAGTAGGCGATATTCACGCCATTTTTGGCCTCTTTCGCACGGTTAGCCGCCTGCAGAACATCCCCTGCCCAGCCGATCGCCACGCAGGTGTCGCCATTTGCCAGGTCGTTAATGTACTGGGAGGAGTGGAAGTAACGGATATTTGGACGCAGCTTCAGCAGCAGATCGGTGGCCGGGCCGGTGTAATCATCCGCTTTGGTGCTGTTCGGATCTTTACCAAGGTAGTTCAGCACCGTGGCAAAAATCTCTTCTGGCGCATCGAGGAACGAGACGCCGCAGCTTTTCAGTTTTTCGAGGTTTTCTGGCTTCAGCACCAGATCCCAGCTGTTCACCGGCGCGTCGGTACCGAGCGCTTTTTTCACTTTCTCGACGTTATAGCCAATACCGGTGGTCGCCCACATGTACGGCAAGGCG
The DNA here is from genome assembly GCF_051656365.1 of Silvania sp. Taxonomy (NCBI): domain Bacteria; kingdom Pseudomonadati; phylum Pseudomonadota; class Gammaproteobacteria; order Enterobacterales; family Enterobacteriaceae; genus Silvania; species Silvania sp. The sequence continues at coordinate 5,690 of NZ_JBOGBT010000014.1, forward strand.
TATTTGTTTTCCGGGTCGTGCTTGGCAATCAGCTTAAGCAGATCGGGATCGAGGTTTTTCCACTCCGGGAGTTTGCTTTTATCCAGCGGCTGGAAGACACCGGCCGAGAGCTGACGCTCCAGGAAACTGGCTGACGGTACCACCAGGTCAAAGCCGGTGCTGCCCGCCATCAGTTTGCCTTCCAGCACTTCGTTGGAATCGAAGACGTCGTAAACCACTTTAATACCGGTCTCTTTTTCAAAATTAGCGACGGTGTCCGGCGCAATATAATCAGACCAGTTATAGATATGCAGCGTTTTTTGTTCCGCAGCGAGCGTACCAGCAGAGACAGCCATCAGAGCACCGGCAATCAGCCCCGAAACCCAGGTTTTTTTTAAAGCGATCATAGCGTTTATCCTTCTGAAAGCGCGTTAACAAACGCACTAAAAATGAACACTCTTAGTCTATGCAAGAATCGTGCATAATTTATCACTCTGCCAGCAGCAGAAGATATTGCTCTGTTGGCAGTATCTGCTCGCAATTAACAGCATCGCAAGAATAAACTGTAGCTTGTCTTTGCGGCTATAGCCCAGATTAAAAAACGCCTTTTATCAATTTTTTATGCAGAATCGGTCTACGTGATAAGCCGAAAAACGAGGAAGGTGGTGAATAATTCTTTAAAGAAAGGTTAAAGCCAGCACAAAAGAGGGTGTTACGCAGCCGCCACGACAGCGACTGCCTGAATGTCAGACAAGATTAGTGCAGGAACGGCGTAGCCGCGTCAGGATTCTCAGGCTCGTCTTCGGTGTTAAACAGCATGTGATGGGCGTTGGCTTCCAGCATCACCATCGAGATCTGCTCTTCGCTCTGCTGGAAAAAGCCTTCAAACTGCTGATAGGTTAACCCCGTGGCAGCGAATAAAGACTGGCAAACCACCAGCTTTGGCAGATTATCATCCTGTATGTCGAGAAAGGCTTTGACCGTCAAAGAACTGGCATTGATGGCTGACAGATCCGATGCTAACGCCAGCAGCGCTGTGGGTTTGACCTCCGCGAGGGCGGAAAAAAGAATGACGTCATTGATCACATCGAGCTTGGCATCGAACACGCCGTCAAAATTTTGCATGTGCGGCAGGTGCAACGCCTGACAGGTATCGCATTCAAAAAAGCTGATGCTCATATCGTCGAGCCATTGGCGTAACGTATCAAGTGTCGGTACGACGAGTGAATCCATAACCGTGGAGCCCCTTAAGAATTAATTCGCTAGCTTACGCAAAAAGTGTGCGTCATACCATTTATCCGCCCGTTTTCAGGCAAAACTCCGGCGTGGCATGACGTTCGATCCAGTCGATCATTTTCCCGGCGACATCAACCCCGGTGGTACTTTCAATGCCTTCGAGCCCCGGCGAAGCGTTGACTTCCATCACCAGCGGCCCACGATCGGCACGTAAAATATCGACACCGGCAATATCGAGACCCAGGGTGTGGGCGGATTTCAGGGCGATTTCACGCTCGCGTTCAGTGATCTCCGCCACCCGCGCCACGCCGCCGCGATGCAGGTTGGAGCGAAAATCGCCCTCTTTGGCCTGACGCTCGATGGCGGCCACCACTTCGTCGCCTACCACCAGACAGCGAATGTCACGCCCTTTTGCCTCCTGAATATACTCCTGCACCAGAATATGCGCATTCAGACCACGAAAGGCGTCGACCACGCTCTCTGCTGCCTGACGCGTTTCGGCCAGCACCACGCCGATCCCCTGAGTGCCTTCCACCAGCTTCACCACCAGCGGCGCACCGCCCACCATGTCGATCAGATCGCTGGTATCGTCGGGAGAGTGGGCAATACCGGTGATCGGCAGGTCAATTCCCTGGCGCGCCAGCAGCTGCAGGGAGCGCAGCTTGTCGCGCGCGCGGGTAATGGCAACGGATTCATTCAGGGGATAACTGCCCAGCAGCTCGAACTGGCGCAGCGCGGCGGTGCCGTAAAAGGTGATCGCCGAACCAATGCGCGGGATGACCGCGTCGTAATGCGGCAGCTGGCGTCCTTTATAGTGAATAGAGGAGGCCGCCGGGCTGATATTCATATAGCAGGACAACGGATCGAGGACTTCCACCAGATGGCCGCGTTTATGCCCTGCTTCACGCAGGCGCTTACACGAATAGAGCGTTCCATCCCGGGACAATATGGCAATTTTCACCCTGCACCTCTCAGATATGATCTGGTCAAAAGCCTGCGTATCATACACGCAGGCAGGCACAGGATGAATGGACTTATCGCGTCGCCCAGCCCTGTTTATGCAAATAATCCAGAATAAACGGACGGTTCTCTTTGATGATGGTGCGCTGGATATGATCGCTCCAGGTATCGCGACGGTTATTGGTCGCGCGGGAGAGGTAGTAGTTCGCCAGCTCCTCGTCGTACCGGGCAAGAACCTCGCTGTCCACCGGCTGGTAGTGGTTTTCATGTACCACCATCGCCGCAGGCAGGCGCGGCTTAACGTCCGGATTATCTGCCGGCCAGCCGAGGCAAAGACCGAACAGCGGCAGAACGTGTTTTGGCAGCTGCAGCAGCTCGGTCACCGCCTCGATGCTGTTGCGGATGCCGCCGATGTAGACCCCGCCCAGCCCCAGTGATTCCGCCGCCGTCAGCGCATTCTGCGCCAGCATCGCGGTATCCACCACGCCGAGCAGCAGCTGTTCTGCCAGGCCGAGCTGCGCCTCGGGGCAAATCTGCAGATGACGATTAAAGTCGGCGCAGAACACCCAGAACTCTGCCGCCTGTGCCACGTGTTTTTGCCCGCCGGTGAGGGTCACCAGCTGTTCGCGCATCGCCGGGTCAGTGATACGAATAATCGAGCTGCACTGTAAGAAGCTGGAGCTGGAGGTCCCTTGCGCGCCAGCAATAATTGCTTCACGCTGGGCATCGCTGATGGGTTGGTCGGTGAAATGGCGAATCGAGCGGTGGGAACGGAGCAAATCAATAACAGGTGTCATCTCGTCTCTCTTTACGGCTTAACTGACAATATTGGCCAGTATAGGCAAAGATAACCGTGCTGTAATTGGCCAAATATAGCCTGTAGATATCAATGCAAAAGGCAGAACCTGCTTTTCATTACTGAGCGTTAGCGGCAATATAGGCCGTATTCGCCGTCAGGCTTAGATTCAGGAGAGAGAAATGTTTGCAGTTATTTTTGGACGTCCGGGTTGCCCTTACTGTGTGCGCGCGAAAGATCTGGCAGAAAAACTGACCGCCGAGCGTGAAGATTTTAACTACCGCTACGTGGACATTCACGCGGAAGGCATTTCCAAAGCCGACCTGGAACAGACCGTGGGTAAACCGGTTGAAACCGTTCCGCAGATCTTCCTCGACCAGACCCATATTGGCGGCTTTACTGATTTTGAAGCCTACGCCAAAGAGCATCTGGGACTTTTCGCTGCCCAGTAAGTCTTTAACGCCCTCCCCGGAGGGCGTTTTTAGTTTCACGACGATGTTCGACTGCCCTGCGGACAAACAGAAAGAACAGCGCGCCCAGCGCACACCAGAACACCCCGCTCAATAGCCAGGCCAACTCCTGCATAATCGTGCGCGACGGGATAAACACCATACGCATCACCACCAGACAGATGGGTGCAGCAAGAATGGCACCGACCAGGGGTCGGACCACTTCCCCACCTCGAGAAACAAAGCTGGCAACGATACCCGGCAGGATAAAGCACAGCAAACCCAGCTCAGGATGTCCGGAGGCGATAAAAGCCCCTTGCACTTTGAAAGTCAGGCAGATACACACCGCCGTAAACAGTAAAAAGCAGCACGCGATACCCGGCCAGTTACGTTTAATATTCAAATCCTCCCCCTGCCCTGTCAGGCAAATACATTTTTCGTCACGTAAACACCCAATTAGATGAGTAAAGCGGCACTCCATGCCTGAAACAGTCGGTGATGATTTCATCGCCATCGAATTCCGATAACTGTTAAAAATAAACTAATTATTTGATATTTTTTTGTGAGCTAACTATAATGCGCGATCAGGCGCAGCCTTCTCGTCTTACAGCGCAAACATAGCCTAAATAGCCCATCCATTCAACCACTTACTGGTAAACGAAAAGTTATCCTCCGTGAACATAAACGTCGCAGAATTGTTAAACGGGAATTACATCCTGTTATTATTTGTGGTACTGGCTCTGGGTCTTTGCCTGGGTAAATTACGTCTGGGATCGGTCCAACTCGGTAATTCCATTGGCGTTTTAGTGGTTTCTTTATTATTAGGCCAGCAGCATTTCAGTATTAACACCGATGCCCTGAACCTGGGTTTTATGCTGTTTATTTTTTGCGTCGGTGTTGAAGCCGGACCCAACTTTTTTTCTATTTTCTTCCGCGACGGCAAGAATTATCTGATGCTGGCGCTGGTAATGGTCGGCAGCGCCCTGCTTATCGCGCTTGGCTTAGGCAAACTGTTTGGCTGGGATATCGGGTTGACGGCGGGCATGCTGGCCGGATCGATGACCTCGACGCCGGTTCTGGTGGGTGCGGGAGATACATTGCGCCATCTCGGCCTGAGTGATGCCCAGCTGTCGCTGGCGCTGGATCACTTAAGCCTGGGCTATGCGTTGACCTATCTGATTGGGCTGGTGAGCTTGATTGTCGGCGCGCGCTATTTACCGAAACTGCAGCATCAGGATCTGCAGACCAGCGCCCAGCAAATCGCCCGTGAGCGCGGCCTGGACACCGACAGCAAGCGCAAAGTGTATCTCCCGGTGATTCGCGCCTATCGCGTGGGGCCAGAGCTGGTGGCCTGGGCCGACGGCAAAAACCTGCGTGAACTGGGTATCTACCGCCAGACCGGCTGCTATATCGAACGTATTCGCCGCAACGGCATCCTGGCAAACCCGGATGGCGACGCGGTTCTGCAGATGGGCGACGATATTGCGCTGGTGGGCTATCCGGATGCACACGCGCGCCTCGACCCGAGCTTCCGTAACGGCAAAGAGGTTTTCGACCGCGACCTGCTGGACATGCGCATCGTCACCGAAGAGATCGTGGTCAAGAATCACAACGCCGTCGGACGTCGTCTGGGACAACTTAAGCTGACCGATCACGGCTGCTTCCTGAACCGGGTTATCCGCAGCCAGATTGAGATGCCAATCGACGACAATATCGTCCTGAACAAGGGCGATGTACTGCAGGTGAGCGGCGATACCCGCCGCGTAAAAACCGTCGCCGACCGCATCGGCTTTATCTCCATCCACAGTCAGGTGACCGATCTGCTGGCCTTCTGCGCCTTCTTTATCGTCGGCCTGATGATTGGGATGATCACCTTTCAGTTCAGCAACTTTAGCTTTGGCATCGGTAACGCCGCGGGCCTGCTGTTCGCCGGGATTATGCTCGGCTTCCTGCGAGCTAACCACCCGACGTTCGGTTACATCCCGCAGGGCGCGTTGAACATGGTGAAAGAGTTTGGCCTGATGGTGTTTATGGCGGGCGTAGGCTTAAGCGCGGGCAGCGGCATCAGCCACAGCCTGGGTGCAGTGGGCTGGCAGATGCTGGTGGCCGGACTTATCGTCAGCCTGGTACCGGTGGTGATCAGCTTCCTGTTCGGCGTGTGGGTTCTGCGTATGAACCGTGCCCTGCTGTTTGGCGCGATGATGGGTGCCCGCACCTGTGCGCCCGCAATGGAAATCATCAGCGATACCGCCCGCAGCAACATTCCGGCGCTGGGGTACGCAGGCACCTATGCTATCGCTAACGTGCTGTTAACCCTGGCGGGGACGCTGATTATCATCATCTGGCCAGGGCTGGGGTAGAGAGGGATTTTGCGCACTGGCGAAAAAAATTTCGCGATGCGCAGAACTTTTCGTTCAGACGTCAGTCATAACTATTGCCACTGCTTTTCTTTGATGTCCCCCAATTTGTGGAGCCCATCAACCCCGCCATTTTGGTTCAAGGTTGATGGGTTTTTTGTTGCCTGCTATATTACCCCTTAAAAATCACTATGTTATAGCCTCTAGACAGTGCCATTGGCGACAAAGTGGCGACAGAGATACAAAGTGTGAGATTCTTTACATGGATAAAGTGAATACCGTTTTGGTCCTCCTGATTACACTATCGCTAGCTCTGATAGCACTGTTCACGGGAACTGGTTCAGTTTCAGGTACAATACCGATTGGAAGTTCTGGCGTTTCATTCCTAGCACCAAAAGCAATACCTCTTATTCTGATGGTCATTTGGTTATTGCTATGGCAACGCTTCATGGTTCTCTCAATGCATGAAAATAAACCCGAAATAGACACATTAATCCAAAACAAACTGAACGTATCGGGCTTCGTACATAAAGTGTTCTCTGCTAAAAAGGTTGGGTTTCCTGGAGCTTATGCCGTGAGCAAATGGGCATGGCCCGATCCAAAAATCCCACAAGCAGCAACTGGAAACTACGTTCATTATGAAAGAGGGTTGCTGGCTCGGAGGTTCAAGTTTTCATATTTTGGCAACGATTCTACAGGCGGAGGGATGTTTGTTCATTTCGGACCAAAAGCGAGCAACATCAAGAACGGGACGCTGACCCCATTAAATTTGGGTTATTGGAAGTGCCTGCTTTTTGAGATGAAATTTCTTGTTATTCGCCTTTTCGATACCCCTTCAGTAGGGCAGCACTACATACCCCATGTAATTGCATGGGCTACAGTTCTAACAATCATCATCACAACAATATATCAATAAACCATCTAATTTTTTCAGTTTCGAACCGTTAACAGAAAGCGTTGCAATACAAACCAGCCAAAGCTTTTTGCACAAAAAAACCTGCTTTAGCAGGTTTTTTTTCATCCAGTGAATGGATTGCTGACCGCTATTTGTTGGGTGTGGTGGTGCAGGATTTATTTTTCCGGGGGTGACAATGAATCTTTCTACGGTTTCCATCATCACAAAAGCGGTGTCCAGCTCGCCACCGATTACCAGCAGCAGCCAGATATCTGGCGCAGTGAGCTGGTGTGGTTGATCTGAGTTGAGCTTATTGCGCAGTATTTGAACGTTCATACCTGCATTTTCTGCAAGCTTGGCCATGTTGTGGCGTAGAGCGAAGGTCCGGCAGGCTTCATCAAAGTGTCTGTTTTTGGAAACTTTATAATCAAACATAGTTTTCATCTCCGAACTTATCGCAAAATCGAACCTTAAAAGTGACTGCGATAAGCAAAAGTTTCTTAAGCCGATAGTGCATCTAAAGTCAGAGCAGCCATGTTAATCATGACCTTTTCGCGCTTTTTATCTTTACGAAGACGATGGCGGGGAAGGCGACCATCAGCCAACATGTAATTGATCGTATCGACTGGAAGGCCTGTAAGTTCGCTATAGCGCTCAATTGTGACGTGCGGTGTATTCAGAGTGATTGAAATGTTTGGGGTCATGGTGCAACATTCCTTCTTTAGTTCGGCTTGTGGCGAGCCGTTGTTTCTCGTGATTAGCTGTGAAGGCTCCAAAAGAACACTTCGAGTTCAACTTTAAGGTCGCTCCTGGAGTCTTCGAATGCAATTTAGATTCTTTTGGAGGACTTTGGGATTTCAATAGCGGCGGTAAGGAAGTGATTGAGCGGTTAGTTGAAGCATACGGTTTCAGCACACGGCAGGCCCTTTGCGATCACTTGGACGTGTCCAAGAGCACCATGACTACGCGTTACATGCGGGACATCTTTCCTGCTGATTGGGTTTTACAATGTGCGATGGAGACGGGGAACTCACTTAAATGGCTATCTTTTGGTCAAGGAGAAAAGAAAGCTAGTTTAAAAATAGACACCCGTACTTTACCCAAAAAAAGATTAAACAATGGGCGACTGGAAGATAATGGCTCATATGTCTTTGATAATGCTTTTCTACCTACAGACTTAACAGATGGATTAGTTATATCGGACGAACAATCAGAACTTATTTGTGAACTGAAATTTGAAGACGTGCGCGATGGCAAGTGGCTGGTTGATATAGATGGTGAAAGTTCTTTCAGAAAAATAACTCGCCTTCCCGGCGGTAGAGTGCATGTTACTTCAGAAAACCATTCATTTGAGTGTGCATTAACCGACATTAGCATTGTTGCTAAAGTTATGATTAGTTGCATTCGCTGACGTCATAAAACAATCAAAAGGATACTAAATTGGAACGTGGAGAATTCGATTGGCGCTGGAATGAACAAACCACATTTTCATTGAATGGAGAGGATGAATTTTTTTCAGAGGATAAGCTAGATAGAAGAATGTACGCTGAATACCTTTACTTTTATCTCGAAAATAAAGGCCGCGTTAATAACACCGTCATTAATCTAAATGCTGAATGGGGAGCAGGAAAAAGCTTTTTTATAAAAAGATTCTATAATTCAATAGCAAAAGTTCATCCCTGTGTATATATAGATGCATGGAAACAAGATTTTTCTGACGATGCTTTCCTAACTTTATTTTCTTCATTATCACAACAACTTCAGAAATATGCAGGTGATCTTGACGCTCGTTTGATAGAGTGCGGTCAAGCTATTGGTCGATTTACCAAAGGTGTGATCCCCGTAATTCTATCTGGCCTCATGAAAAAATATACCGGAGTAGAAAGCGTTGGTGATATAGCTAAAGAAGCATCCCAATTGATGCTGAAAGAACACCAAGAAAAACTAAAAAGCATTCTTAGCTTGAAAAAAGAGCTTGCTCTGTGGTCAAGATTGGCATTTGATAAAGGTTTTTCAAGTCCCATATTCATTTTCATTGATGAGTTAGACAGATGCAGACCAGACTACGCAATTTCTTTACTTGAGATCGTAAAACATATTTTCGACATTCCTAACTTTGTTTTTATAATTGCGACAGATACAGATCAATTACAACATTCAATTAAAAATATCTACGGAAGTGATTTTTCAGCAAATGATTATTTAGGACGTTTCTTTCATAGGCGCTTTACATTAAAAACACCAGAAATGAATGTGTTAATTAATGGGATAATTCAGGAAAGGCTAGGTAACCGTTATAGTGAATCAGCTCTTCAATTATATCCTATAACATCTACTGTCGTGAACTTTTCCTCAAATATCTCAGCAGTGTTTGAGGCTTTCGAACTAAATCTCAGAGATTCAATTCGTAACGTTGAAAGGTTAATAGATCTGATGGAATCTGATTTGCTCAAGAAAAAATTAGATTATATTTTCCTTTTAACCTTAATGATTATCTATGATAAAGATCGCTCTATAATTGATTCTTTAATTGGGCGAAGCAAGAATGAGAATAGGTTACCCGACCTAATAAAAGAAAGCCGACATTTGAAGGGAGTGTCTAAATCCGTGATCAATCTAGCTTTAGAAACAAGGAAAAATTCATTAGGTATAAATTACTATTACAGAAGTGCAAATATGAGAATATCAATATCTGAAGTTGCGTCAGAAATTGACATTACATTCCTTAGTTATTTAACACATGCAATTTACTTCATAACTAATATCCACATGCTGAAAATTGATATTAGAAGAACGGGTTTAAACTCCTTAATGTCTTTCTCCACTGTACCTTCGAATGGTGAGGATACAATTAAATATCTCAATGGCGTCCTTTTGGAAAGAGAACATGATTTACAGCTTTACTCCTTAAAAAACTATATAGAATTCATAGAGTTGGCCACTTCATTTGATTAAGTAAATATTTAAAATTATAAAATCACACATTGAACACTGTTCAAATACACAGTTAAATTTAGCCCTCAGACATGAGGGATTTTTTATGGCAGTACGAAAACTCGACACAGGAAAATGGATTTGCGAATGCTACCCCGCCGGACGCAGTGGGCGTCGTGTGCGTAAACAGTTCGCAACCAAAGGCGAAGCATTAGCCTTTGAGCGTCACACGATGGATGAGGCTGAGGCTAAGCCCTGGCTGGGTGATTCGGTGGACCGTAGGACTCTGAAAGACGTTGTTGAGCTCTGGTTCAAACTGCACGGCAAATCCCTGACTGCTGGCGAGCATGTTTACGACAAGCTGCTCCTGATGGTCAATGCACTCGGAAGCCCTCTTGCTACAGTTCTCAGTTCCAAATTGTTCGCGCATTACCGTGACAAACGCCTGACGGGTGAAATCTATTTCAGTGAGAAGTGGAAGAAAGGTGCCAGCCTGGTAACTATTAACCTTGAGCAAAGCTATCTCAGCGGAGTTTTTAGTGAACTGGTTCGTCTTGGAGAATGGACAGCACCGAACCCGCTAGAGAACATGCGCAAGTTCACCATTGCCGAAAAAGAAATGGCCTGGCTAACGCATGAACAAATCACTGAGCTTCTGTACGATTGTCAACGCCAAAGCGCCCTACTCGCTTTTGTCGTCAAAATCTGCTTATGTACCGGAGCACGCTGGCGCAAAGCAGTGAACCTCACCCGCTCCCAGGTCGCAAAGTACCGAATCACGTTCGTCAGGACCAAAGGCAAGAAGAACCGCAGTATTCCAATCAGCAAAGAGCTGTATGAGGAAATCATTGCCATGGACGGCTTCAAGTTCTTTACTGACTGCTATTTCCAGTTTTTGTCTGTGATGGTCAAAACTTTCATCGTGCTTCCACGCGGGCAGCTAACCTACGTTCTGCGTCACACGTTTGCTGCTCATTTTATGATGACGGGTGGAAACATTCTTGCTCTGCAGAAAATCCTGGGCACCACGACAGCAGGATGACAATGCGCTATGCTCATCTAGCTCCTGATCATCTTGAAACTGCTATGCGATTCAATCAGTTAGCAACATTACCAAAAAGTGATATAGAACATTAATAAATATGGCCATAATCTTCATGAAGTTCTTTCTTTTGAAATGACATCAATTTCACTTTTCGTTGCCCCCTCTCTATTAAACAGAAAGGAGTTAACTTATTAAATTTAAATACATTTAACTTCAACTCCCTTTTATTAATCACTTAAAAATCCATTTCCAGTTTAAACAACCTATTATATCCACCTTCAAATGAACCCTGTAACCTAGTCAACAACCCTACATCGATGCCAAAAGAAATATCTAGGGATAAATTATGATTTACTTTCCTCAACTGATTTGGATTATCTATCATCTGTTTTGCCAATGCGCGCAATGAAGGTACTAGATCTAATGAACTTAGTGATTGTTCCGCTTTTAGAGTATCTAAAGTTCCGTTTAATTCAGAATATAAACTATATGTCGATTTCCTATCGAAATTTAGACCTATTTCTGCTGAAAGCTTCTTAAGTTCATTTGTTAAACTGATATTCGCATTAGCCTGTGCTGTAGTTTCATCCATCATATGAATTTTTTTTGCATTAAGATTTCCAAATACATTAATTATCCCTTCTCTAATATACGACCACATTTGATCTGAATAGTTAACCGAGGGAATAATCTTTCCAGCATTGACTACATAAATCCCAACCGACGAAATCTCCTCATAGTAATTAAAATTCACAGAATCGATATCGCAAATGAAGATCTCAGAATCAGTTGAAGGTAAAGACTTAATCACTTCTTGAAAATGATTATCTGTTTTAAACAAACCTTTAAATATAGGATCGTCGTATTTTACACGCCCCGAAATAATTGTCTTTTTATTTATTATAAGAGAACTCAACATTATCCTAGACCAAATATCACCTTGGCCGTTAGGTTTGTCTATTTTTATAGTCTGCAATTCGAAGTCATCTTGAAATAAGTATGTATAACCAGATTTGAGCATGGAATTGCTAAACATGAACTGAAAAAAGCTTTCCTTATTTAAATTTTCTTTGTAAATTTCCAAAAAGTCTTTTTTAGTATTTTTAGTGACAAGGTAACCTAAGTTAGGTTCTTTTGAATTAGTTATTAATAAAAGCTTCATGATTATAATTCACACTTCTCATATGAGTTTATGATTCATTGGAAACAGTTGATTTTCACAGGAAAAAATTAGTTATTTCTTAGCCATATGTCAAATACTATTTTTGCAAAATATTAGATCATCATATCATATTCACTTACCTTCAGTTGTGACTCATACGGCATGTACAAGGAAAAATTTTTCTTCGCGTAACCCAAATTTATGACAATAAATATTAAAAAAAATTAAGTGGTAGGGCATTCAAGTAGTGATGTTCTTCAAGTCGAGTGGCTACAAAGTGGCGACAGCGGTTGGCAATACCCCGTAATCGCCACTCCTTACCACCAACCTAACTTTTTGATTATCTTGCAAGTCATTGTTTTCACTAACCCGTTTACATAAATGGTTTTTTTGTTACCTACCGTTCAGGCAAAAATCCAGCCTGCCCGTTCCCACCCTTCCCCCATTTAAGTGTTACGCTTAAAACCTGAAACCCAACCCCAGGGAGCACCATGCTCGCCCTATACAACACCTTGATCGTGCTTTTAACCGTTGCCGCGATGGAGTTAGTCGCCGCCCTTGCGCATAAGTACATCATGCACGGCTGGGGATGGGGTTGGCATGAGTCGCACCACGAGCCGCGCACCCACTGGTTTGAGGTGAACGACCTGTACGCGGTGGTGTTCGCCATGCTGGCGATTGCGCTGATTGCCCTCGGGACCTGGGGCCTGTGGCCGCTGCAGTGGATCGGTGCCGGGATGACGCTGTACGGGGCGCTCTATTTTATGGTGCACGATGGGCTGGTGCATCAGCGCTGGCCGTTTCGCTATATCCCGCGTCGGGGTTATCTCAAGCGCCTTTATCTGGCGCACCGTCTGCATCATGCAGTGCGGGGCAAAGAGGACTGCGTCTCCTTTGGTTTCCTGTATGCGCCGCCGATAGAGAAATTGCAGGCCACGTTACGCCAGCGCAAGGCTAGCGCGGTCGCTGCCAAAGCTCAGGCGGACGCGGGGCCTGTGTCGCAAAACGAGAAGTAAGCGCCAGCCCAGCCCCTTTCAGCAGTAATCCCGCCTTCTCAAAACGGCTGGTTCCCTGCCGTTTATCCCAGGCGCGAGGGCCTGCCGCGCTTACCTTCACGCCAATCTCACGATACACCCCGTGCGCTGAGGCAATCGCCCATGCGGATCGCAGCGGCAGCCCGGCCAGGCCTTGCCGGGCAGAGGCATAGTAAGGCTCGGCTTCTGCCACCAGCCGCCGGGCAAGTCCCGCAAGGGGCTCGCGCATTTGGGGTTCAGCAATCGCCTCAGGGTGGATGTTCGCCTCTGCCAGCCATTGACCCGGCAGATAACAGCGGCCAACCCGGGCATCCTCGACGATATCGCGGGCGATGTTGGTCAGCTGAAACGCCAGGCCCAAATCACAGGCCCTGTCGAGCACGGCATCATCGCGCACCCCCATCACTCTGGCCATCATTAACCCCACCACCCCCGCCACGCGATAGCAGTATTGCAGGGTGTCCTCGAAGGTCTCGTATCGCGTCTCACGCACGTCCATGGCAAAGCCATCAAGATGATCGTAAGCCAGCTGGAGCGGGATGTTGTGGCCCAGTGCGACCTCCTGAAAGGCGGCAAAGGCGGGCTCGCGCATCTCTCCCCCTTCCCATGCACGCAGGGTCTGGCTTTTGAGCATCTCCAGACGCAAATCTGCCTGTGCGCTGTCCACGGGACTGGCGTTAAACCCCAGTTCCTGGCCGTCGATAACGTCGTCGCAGTGGCGGCACCAGGCGTAGAGCATCAGCACGCTGCGTCGGGTCGCGGGGTCAAAAAGCTTCGCCGCCGTGGCAAAGCTTTTTGACCCCAGGGTTATGGTGTCGGTTGCGTGATCCATCAGGGTGGTGTTCATCGGGAAAGCGCCTTCAGCATTAACCCTGCCGTCGCTTTGGCCGAGCCGATCACCCCGGGAATACCGGCTCCAGGATGAGTTCCGGCCCCGACCAGGTAAAGATTGGCAATCCGACTGTCGCGATTATGCGGTCGAAACCACGCGCTCTGGCGCAGGATCGGTTCGATGGAAAAGGCGGAACCCAGATGGGCGCCAAGCTGGTCGCGAAAATCAAAAGGCGTAAAGATGCGATGGGTTACCAGTTGGCTACGTAATCCCGGCATGTAATGGGCCTCAAGATAAGCAAAAATCCGATCGCGCAGGCGCGGCCCCTCAACGTCCCAGTCGAGATCCGCCGTGCCCAAATGGGGCACCGGCGCTAACACGTAATAGCTGCCGCAGCCCGGCGGCGCCAGAGAGGGATCGGTGACGCAAGGAGCGTGCAGGTAGAGCGAAAAATCGTCTGCCAGCGCATTTTTATGAAAGATATCGTCGATCAGTTCTTTATAGCGCGGCCCGAAACAGACCGTGTGGTGCGCAAGATTGTGCTGCGTGTTAAGGCCAAAATAGAGCACAAACAAGGAATTACTCATGCGTTTGCGCTTGAGCGACGCTGCACGTGCCGAGCCCACCGGATGATGCCCCAGCAGCTTTTCATAGGTATGCACCACGTCGGCGTTAGACGCTACCGCCGCGGTCGGGATCGTCTGGCCATCTTTTAGCTCCACGGCGCAAATGCGTTCGCCCTCTGTCTCCAGCCGGGTCACTTCAGCATTCAGCTGCAACTCACCGCCCAGATCCTGATACAGCTTCACCAGCCCCTGCACCAGCGCCCCGGTGCCGCCGCGGGCAAACCAGACGCCCCACTCACGCTCAAGGGCGTGGATCAAGGTATAAATGGACGAGGTGGCGAACGGGTTGCCCCCCACCAGCAGGGAGTGAAAAGAGAACGCCTGGCGCAGCTGTTCGTTCTCGATAAAGCGCGAGACCATACCGTAGACGCTGCGCCAGGCCTGCAGACGAGTGAGCTGCGGCCCGGCGCGGAGCATATCGCGAAAAGAGAGAAACGGCACCGTACCGAGCTTGAGATAGCCCTCTTTAAATACTTCCCGCGAGTAGGCGTGAAATTGACGATACCCCTCCACGTCGCGCGGATTAAAACGGCTTATCTGCTCTTCCAGCCGCGTCTGAACATTGTCGTAATCAAACACCTCGCCCGTCTCCCAGCACAGGCGATAAAAAGGCGTCACCGGCAGCAGTTCGACATAATCCTTCATCAGTTTTCCGGCCAGGGTAAATAACTCGTCGATGGCACTGGGATCGGTGATCACCGTCGGCCCGGCGTCAAAGGTGAACCCGTTATCGTGATAAACGTAAGCGCGCCCGCCGGGCTTATCCCGCTGCTCCAACAGGAGGGTGTTAATGCCCTGCGCCTGCAGCCGAATGGCCAGCGCTAATCCGCCAAAACCGGCGCCAATAATCACTGTTTTATTCATGGTGAAACGCTCGCATCCGGGGAGTGAGTTTCAGTATGGCGAGCATCGCTTCGCCGACGGGAACCGGGGGCTTACCTGCCAGAATCCGCGCTTTATCCGCCAGGGTCAGCTGCCCGGCGTAAAAGCGGGCAATCAGCCCTTCGTTAAGAGAATAAAAACGCTGCATCACCCGCCAGCGTTTATCGGCATCCCCCGCCAGAAACAGCATGCGGTTCAGGGTGCGGAAAAAACGCTGCGCGTGCCACTGGCGCAGGGCATACAAATGAATAACGGCAAAGATCGCGGCCGCGTTGATCTCCGCGCTTGCGGCAATGGCATCTGTCAGCGCCACCGCGTGCGGCAGGGAATAGCCGGTTGTGGCGTGAAACAGCCCGGCGCGCAGGCCGCTGCACGGCTGTTTATCCCGCGCCTGCCAGTACGCCGGGAAATCACCCGCCAGCATAATCGGCAGTTGGCCCTGCTCTTCGCGGATCAGATTATCCAGGACCCATCCCTGCTGGCGGGCGTAGTCAGCAATGTTGTGCCGCGCGGCATCGAGATCCAGCCGGGCGGCGTCAATATAGTGAGTATCTTCGATCAGCAGTTCAGTGGCAGAAAGCGGAAGGGTATAGACAAAACGGTACCCGCCCTGCTGATCGACCGTGGCGTCCATCAGTATGGGCCGCGTCAGGCCGTGGGGCTGGCGAAGATGCCACTGTTGGCCGAGAAATGACTGACAGGCGGTGTTGAGATGTTTGTCCGGCGTATAGCCCCGGCCATCGATCACCGCCCGGGCCCGAAGAGTTGTGCCGTCGGCAAGCGTGACCGTTTCCGGGGTGAGCGCGGTAATGACGGCATGGGTTTGCAGGCTATCCCCGAATGCGTCGGTCAGCGCGGCGGCAAACTGCGCGGAAGTGATGCTGAGATAGTCACCGGCCAGTGATCGGTTAAATGCGGGAAAGCGGACGTCGTACCCCTGCCAGCGATGGGCGATCAGCGGCGCAAGCCACCGGTGCTGCTCTGAAGTAATATCGTCCTGATGAAACGACCAGGTGTGATTTCCGCCCGGCCTGCTGTCGGCCTCAAGAATCAGCACGCGCAGTTCCGGGCGCTGTTGTCGTAACCGTAACGCGATCAGCCCGTTCGCCAGCCCGCCGCCCGCGAATATAATATCCCACGTTGGCACCATCAGGATTGTGCCACCAGCGGGGCCTGACGCAGCTGCGCCAGGTTGGCGCTCCCGGTGCAGAAACAGGCCACACGCAGCTGGGCAATGATCACCTGGAAATGGTCAATCACCGCTTCACTGGACGTTAACGCGCTTTGCAGCACCCCCGCCGCCTGCCCTACCACGCTGGCGCCTAAGCGGATCGCTTTGGCCACCTCTATGCCGTTGGCGATCCCGCCCGAGGCTACCAGTGGCATGTCGGGCAGCGCCTGATGCAGATCCTGTAACGCCGTCGCGGTCGGGATCCCCCAGTCGGCAAAGGCCATCGCTACCGCCCGGTCATGCGCAGTGATGGCGCGTTCCCCCTCCACCTTGGCCCAACTGGTGCCGCCAGCACCGGCGACATCCAGCATCGCCACGCCCGCCGCCGCCAGCTGACGGGCAACCGTTACCGAAAGCCCGCTGCCCACCTCTTTTACCACCACCGGCACAGGCAGCGCCTCGACGGTGCGCTGAATGGCGTCGATCACCCCGCACCAGTTGCGATCGCCCCCGTGCTGGAGCGCCTCCTGCAGCGGGTTGAGGTGGATAATCAGCGCATCGGCCGCAAGAGTCTCTACGGCACGTCTGGCATAGTCGATGCCCTGTCGACCGGCGATTTGCGCCGCGCCGAGGTTGGCCATTAGCACCACGTCCGGGGCAAAGGCGCGCAGCTCGCGCGTCAGACCATAATTGGCCTCACTCTCCAGCGCCACCCGTTGGGAGCCCACCCCCATCGCCAGCCCCAGCGCCTGAGCGGCAAGGGCAAGATGCTGATTGATCTGGCTTGCTCGTCGGGTGCCACCGGTCATTGAGCTTATCAGCAGCGGTGCGTTCAGGGTTCGGCCAAACAGCGAGGTCGAGAGATCAATATCATCAAGATGCAGTTCAGGCAGTGCACAGTGCCCAAAGCGCCATTTTTCAAAACCGTTAGTACACTTTTTTGCGCCGGGTGCGCTGTTCAGGACGATATCAAGATGATCGCTTTTACGTTGCGACAGGCTGCTCATTGGCACTCCGACGGGGATAACGACAAACTGTGGCTGATCAGCATCAGCTGTTTTTCAAACCAGGCGTGAACATAGTGCCGGGCGGTATTTCCCGGCTGACAGGCGGTGGCAATATGCTGATCGGCGCTGCGCACATGCTCGCGCAGTCTCAGGAATACGGTTTCTGCCCCGAGCACCGCCACCAGCGTCGATTTATCTTTATCCTGATGGGGATCTTTGCCGGTGGATGTTGAACCGTCCGTCAGGTCATCAATCAGCTGGAAGGCCTGACCAAGATCGCGGGCGAAAAAGTGCAGACGTTCGCTGACCTGGGGCGAAGCCTCGGCCGCAATGGCCGCCAGCTGGAGAGTCGCGTTGAACAGGCTGCTGGTTTTCAACTCATTGGTCAGCAGGATCTCATCGGTATTCAGGCTCTGCCGGGCACCATTCAGATCGCGAAATTGTCCCTGCACCAGCCCCATGTGCCCCACCGAAGCCGAGAGCTCTGCAATGGCCCGCGCTTTTGCCTCAGGCGTCAGCGAAGGCGCGCGGGAGATGACGCAAAAAGCGTGACTCAGCAGCGCCACCGCCGCCAGTATCGCGACGTGTTCGCCATACTGACAGTGCACCGTCGGGCGTCCGCGCCGGAGCATGGCATTGTCCATGCACGGCATGTCATCCAGAATCAGGGAGGCCACATGCACCATCTCAATGGCGCAGGCCAGATCCAGTACGCCCGTCTGCTCGGTTTTATAGCCCATATCCGTTGCCGCCAACAGCAGCAATAAGGGGCGCATTCGCTTGCCGGCGACCAGCGTAGCTTCACGCATGGCCGCGTAGACCTGGCCCTCTTGCTCGCCCTCGGGCAACAGCTGTTCAAGACGGCGTTCAAACGCAGACAGCAGCATTTTGACATCATCTTCATGACTAAGGGTCATAGGGACTTCCCCGGTGTTAGGGTAGCGACTTCCGCAGATAGAGGTAAAAACGCTTGCCGCAGGGTGATGTTAAAAAGCGTAGCGTATCCCTCTGCGTTTTGTTGCCCGACAGGAGAAGAGAAACTAACAGGGGACTTTAAGTGAATTAAAAACAGTGAGATACGATTTACCCTATGGGATAAATTGCACAGGAATTTACATTTGTAGAGATTTTACGACGCACTGCCGTTCCGGCGACGGCATGGCCCCGGCGCCGCAAAATGCATTTAACGCTTTACTCCCCCGCAATCCTCCCCACCATCGCCCTTAACTCTTCACGCGTGAGCGGCTGTCGGTCGGTGACAAAATGCAGCGTCATCCCCTCGATAAAGGCATCCAGCGCGCGGGCGGTGACCGGGTCGAACCACTGCTCAAGCGTGGTCTGGCTGGTTTTCATCCAGTCCTGCATCACGGCTTTTAATGACGCGCTGCGGTTCATAAATGCGTAAAGCTGATACATCAACTCCATGCTGCGCGGGGTGGTGACTTCGGAGCTGTAAATCAGGGTCGTGATGGAATCGCAGGCCATTTCCGGGCCGCTGACGCCTGCAAAGAACTCGCGATACTGAACCGACATCTGCTGGGTAAACCAGGTGAACGCTTCTTCGAGCAGCGCATCCATCCCGGCAAAATAGTAAGTCATTGACCCCAGCGGCACCCCGGCGCAGCTGGCGATTTTGCGATGGGTTACGGCGTTCAGGCCGTGCTCGGCGATGGTATCCAGCGTGGCCTGCAGGATCCTTTCCCGCCGCAACGGATCGTTCGGTCTTCTGTTCATTTTTACCTCAGCGCATTTATGTACAAATGTACACAATCTTGCTAGTGTTGTCGTCAGTGTTTTCCTTCTGGTGTTGCAATCATGACCGTCATCTCATCGCGCAAAATTCTGCAGCGGCGCCTGTGGGCGCTGTTTATGTTCTTTTTTATCCCCGGTCTGTTAATGGCCTCCTGGGCCACGCGTACCCCCGCTATCCGCGATATTTTGTCGGTCTCGACGGCGGAAATGGGTATCGTGTTATTTGGTCTGTCGATCGGCTCGATGAGCGGCATCCTCTGTTCGGCCTGGCTGGTTAAGCGTTTCGGCACCCGGAAAGTGATTCGCACCACCATGTGCTGCGCGGTTTTGGGTATGATTATTCTCAGCGCAGCGCTGTGGATGACCTCGCCGCTAATTTTCGCCCTTGGGCTGACGGTGTTTGGCGGCAGTTTTGGGGCCGCAGAAGTGGCGATCAACGTCGAAGGCGCCACCATCGAGCGCGAGATGAACAAAACCGTGCTGCCGATGATGCACGGCTTTTACAGCCTCGGTACGCTGGCGGGCGCGGGCGTCGGGATGGCGCTGACCGCCTCGGGCATCGCCGCCAATATCCATATTTTGCTGGCCGCGCTGGTCTGTATTGCCCCCATCCTGCTGGGCATCGTCTATATCCCGGACGGCACCGGCAAGAACCCGGTGGATGAGGCCAAAGCGGGTGAGAAAGGATTACCGTTCTATCGCGATATGCAGCTGATGCTGATTGGCGTAGTGGTGCTGGCGATGGCCTTTGCCGAAGGCTCCGCCAACGACTGGCTGCCGCTGCTGATGGTGGACGGTCACGGCTTTAGCCCGACCTCCGGCTCGCTGATTTACGCCGGGTTTACGCTCGGCATGACCGTCGGGCGCTTTACCGGCGGCTGGTTTATCGACCGCTACAGCCGGGTCGCGGTGGTACGCGCCAGCGCCCTGATGGGCGGGCTGGGCATTGCGTTAATCATCTTTGTCGATGTCGACTGGGTGGCGGGCGTCTCGGTTATTCTGTGGGGGCTTGGCGCCTCGCTCGGCTTCCCGCTGACCATCTCCGCCGCCAGCGATACCGGCCCGGATGCACCAACCCGCGTCAGCGTAGTGGCCACCACCGGCTACCTCGCCTTCCTGGTCGGCCCGCCGCTGCTGGGCTTCCTCGGCGAACATTACGGGCTGCGCAGCGCCATGCTGGTGGTGTTGGGATTAGTGATGATTGCCGCCCTGGTGGCCCGGGCGGTTGCCAAACCGGATTCGCAGGTTAAATCTGCCATGGAGAATGGATATGAGCGTTAAACTGATTGCAGTTGATATGGATGGCACCTTCCTGAACGATGCGAAAGAGTACAATCGCGCGCGTTTTCTGCGCCAGTATGCGCAGATGAAGGAACAGGGCATACGGTTCGTGGTCGCCAGCGGCAACCAGTATTACCAGCTGATCTCCTTCTTCCCGGAGATCGCCCATGAGATCGCCTTTGTCGCCGAAAACGGCGGCTGGGTGGTCAACGCCGGGGAAGATGTCTTCAACGGCGAGCTGACCCAGGCCCAGTTCGACACCGTGTCGGCCTTCCTCTGTGCAATACCCAAAGTGGAAGTGATCGCCTGCGGCAAAGGCAGCGCCTACACCCTGAAAGCCTACGGCGAAGTGTTCCACGATCTCGCGGCGAAGTATTACCATCGTCTGGAAAAGGTGGATAACTTTGAGCACTTCAACGACATCTTCTTTAAATTTGGACTGAACGTACCGGACGACGAGATCCCGCGCATTCAGGCAATGATCCACGAGAAGCTGAGCGATATTATGGTGCCGGTGGCCACCGGGTACGGCAGTATCGACCTGATTCTACCGGGTGTTCACAAAGCCAATGGCCTGAGCCTGCTGCAAAAGCTGTGGGGAATTGAAGACAGTGAAGTGGTCGCCTTTGGCGACAGCGGGAACGACATTGAGATGCTGGGTCAGGCCGGGTTTGGCTTTGCAATGGCAAATGCCAGAGATAGCATCAAAGCCGTGGCCCGCTTTGAAGCGCCGCACAACAACGACGAAGGGGTGCTGGCGGTGATCGATAAAGTATTGAACCAGGAAGCCCCGTTCCATTAAGCGTCTGGCAGGCCGGGCAGAAACCCGGCCTGCTGCATTAGTCCGGCTGCAGCGCGCTGCCGACCTGCTTGTCTTTCAGGAACACCACCATCAGCGCCAGCCACAGGATGCCGTTTATCAGGTTAAACAGGCTGAACAGCCCGTTCCCACCGCTACTGAACGCATGCTTGCTCACTTCGATTCCGACGGTGAAAATCAGCATCTGTAACATTCCCATCGCCGCCGACACCGTGCCTTTACTCATATCGCTGGCAAACAGCGTCAGGCGCACCAGCCCGGCATTCGCCAGCCCAATCCCGAACGCATAGATACTGAGCCCGGCGGTCATCCACAGATAAGCGTGGGACGACACTACCGTTGCCACTGCAGCCACCACCAGCCCGATTATAATCGGCCAGCCGCCCATGATGATTAACGAGCGCACGGTCCGGCGGGAGGTCAGACGAGCCAGCACCACGTTGCCGATAATCAGTGCGCCAAAGATTGGCACCTGCAGCAGGCCGTATTCGTAGCTGCTGAGCTTCTCACCGCTGATGATGATTACCGGCGACTGGGCAATCCACGCCAGTAACGGCAGGCAGACAAAGCCGATAGCCAGCGCGCCCGCCACAAAGCGCACGTTTTTCAACACTGCTTTATAGTCGCGCCCCAGCTCCTGCATCGACAGTTTTTCGCCAATACGGGTGGCCGTTTCAGGCATCGCACGGTACAGGCCATAAAACGAGATGGCCGCCAGTACTGCGAACAGTACAAACATCCCCTCCCACGGCGCGACGTGAACCCACGCCGCCCCCACCAGCGGGCCAAGCAGAGGCGCAATCAGCGCCACATTGGCCATCAGGGCGGTGATTTTGATGCACACCGCCTCTTCGAAGGATTCCTGGATTGCGGCGTATCCGACGGCGCCGATAAAGCACAGGCTGACGCCCTGCAGGAATCGCAGCACCATAAACTGCTCAATCGACTGCGCCAGCAGGGTCGCCAGGCAGGTGACGATAAACCACACCACCCCGGTCAGCATCACCGGACGACGGCCAATACGATCCGACAGCGGCCCGAGCAGCCACTGTAAAAACATGCCCCCCGCCAGATAGGCGGTCATTGAGGTCGGTACCCACTCGATCCCGGCGTTGTACTGCGCCACTACCGCCAGCATGCCGGGTTGGATCATATCGTTGCCGATATAGGTGGAGAATTCGTAAAGCACCAGACACAGGGGGAACAGCAACGCCTGGCGCCCAAGACGAGTGCCGGCAGAAGAACGGTTTTGCATGGAGTCTCAATATCCGATAAAAAATCGCGCAGAGTGTAATTAAATGGCCGCGCCAGCGATAGCAGATTCACAAAGGTAAACATAAATAACGCACAAATCGCCGTCGTTTAAGGTTTCCTTAAGTTGGCATCCGTATGCTTACGCTTTTCCAGTCATTGACCCTAATTATGACACAAATTTCTCCCGCTTCAGAATTGTCTAAGTTAAAGACAATTAAGACAAAATCGCTTTACCCTTTGCCGCTGCGTTTTTATGGTGGTCAGCTATTGACGCTGGTGCTGCTGGCGGCCGTTTTTAGCTGGTTGTCGCGGGATGAAGGCCTCGACAGGTTGATGACCGGGTACTGGTTTGACGCCGCGAGCCAGCACTTTCCGCTCAAGGATAATGCCCTGCTGGATCTGATCAACCATCGCCTGGCGAAATACCTGATCATTGCGCTGGCGGCCTGCACGCTGCTGTACGGGGCGTACAGGCGCAATGCCCGGCTGGTCACCGCCGCCTTACTGATGGGGCTCGGGGCGCTGGTTGTCGGCGCGCTGAAGGCCGTTAGCCACCACAGCTGCCCGTGGGATTTGCTGGAGTACGGCGGCGACGCGGTGTCGTATCCCCTGTTTGGCGCAGTACCTGCTGACAGCGGCCCGGGTCGCTGTTTCCCCGGCGGTCATTCCTCCAGCGGTTTTATGGTGATGGGGCTGTTTTTCGCCTTCTGGCGCGAGCGTCCACGGCTGGCCTGGAGCATGGTGGCGGTCGGTGTCGTCCTCGGGCTGGTGATGGGCTACGGCCAGGTGATGCGCGGGGCGCATTTTTTCTCCCATAACCTGTGGGCAGGTTGGTGGGTTTGGTTTTCTCAGGTGGTGGCCTACGGCCTGATCTCCACCTGGTTTGCAAAAAAGTGACGAGGCTATGTTAGAAAATCTCAACTACGGACTGTTTACTCTGATTAACGCCACCCCGGCGTCGCCCGAATGGGGTATCAGACTGGCGATTTTCATTGCCAAAGACCTGATCTCCATCGTGCCCGCGCTGGTGGTGATCCTCTGGCTATGGGGGCCGCGCAAGCAGGTTGCCGCCCAGCGCCAGCTGGTGATTAAAATCGCGATGGCGTTGGTCATCAGCCTGCTGGCCTCCTGGCTGCTGGGCCACCTGTTCCCTCACGACCGGCCGTTTGTCGATCGCGTGGGCTATAACTTCCTCCATCACGCCGCTGATGACTCCTTCCCGAGCGATCATGGCACCGCGATTTTCACCTTCGCGCTGGCGTTTTTGTTCTGGCATCGGGTCTGGTCAGGCATTCTGCTGATGATGGTGGCCTGCACAATCGCCTGGTCCCGGGTCTATCTTGGGGTCCACTGGCCGATGGATATGCTGGGGGGAATGCTTGTCGGCCTGTTGGGCTGCCTGAGCGCGCAGATCCTGTGGAATCTGTTCGGCAACGCCCTCTATCAGCGGCTGTCGCAGCTGTATCGTATTTGCTTTGCCCTGCCGATCCGCAAAGGGTGGATACGTGACTAAGTAAGGTCCCGCAGGTTACACTTGAGCCCCCTGCGCAGCGGGGGTTCATACACTGCTCCGAGGATCTATGGAAACACGACGCGACGAACGCCTGGCGCAACTGATTAATGCGCTCAAGCGCAGCGATAAACTGCATCTGAAAGAAGCCGCCGCGCTGCTGGGCGTATCGGAAATGACCATTCGTCGCGACCTCAACAGCGAGAGTGGGCCCGTTGTGCTGCTTGGGGGATACATTGTCCTTGAGCCCCGCAGCGCCAGCCACTATCTGCTGAGCGATCAAAAGACACGGCTGGTGGAAGAGAAGCGCAAAGCAGCGCGCCTGGCCGCCGGGCTGGCACAGCCCCATCAGACGCTGTTTTTTGACTGCGGCACCACCACGCCGTGGATCATCGAAGCCATTGATAACGACCTGCCGTTTACCGGGGTCTGTTACTCCCTGAACACCTTTCTCGCCCTGCAGGAAAAGCCCGGCTGCCGGGTGATCCTCTGTGGCGGTGAGTTCCATGCGAGCAACGCCATTTTCAAACCGCTTAACCTGCAAGACACGCTCAGCAACCTGTGTCCGGATATCGCCTTTTACTCGGCCGCGGGCGTGCACGTCCGCCAGGGCGCGACCTGCTTTAATCTGGATGAACTGCCGGTAAAACAGTGGGCGATGAGCATGGCGCAGTATCATGTGCTGGTGGTCGATCACAGCAAGATCGGTAAGGTGCGCCCTGCACGGATGGGGGATCTGTCGCACTTTGACGCGATCGTCAGCGACTGCCGTCCGGATGACGAAATGGTAACGTACGCGAAAGCCCAGCAGATTAAGCTTATCTATTAGGTGAGGGTTATTGCCCGGTGACGCTTCGCTTGCACGGGCCTGGGATTCTGTGCAGTGTGTAGCCGCCACCCGACAATGGCAGCGGCTTACTTTTTACCTACTTAAACCAACCCCCGAACCAGTCGTGGAATTTCATCAGCACGAAGTCCCACATCCGACCGAAGAATCCGCCCTCCTCGACCGCTTCCATCACGATCAGCGGACGCTGCTCGATGGATTTGCCGTTCAGCTGGAAGTCGATAGTGCCCACCACCTGGCCTTTTTTCAGCGGCGCAGTCAGCTGTTTTTCGGTCAGGGTGTAGCTGGCTTTAAGGTTTTTCAGCTGGCCGCGCGGAATGGTGACAGAGCCTGCTTCGCCCGCGCCGAGATTGACCTCGCTCTTATCGCCGAACCACACGCGCTGGCTGATAAAGGTGGCGTCAGGTTTGATCGGGGTGACAGTTTCGAAGAAGCGGAAGCCCCATGTCAGCAGTTTTTCAGATTCGTTAAAGCGAATTCTGTCGGTTTTGGTGCCGAGCACTACCGAGATCAGACGCATATCGCCCTGCGTCGCCGAGGCCACCAGGTTATACCCTGCCCCTGCAGTGGTGCCGGTTTTCATCCCGTCCACATTGACGTTGCTGCTCCACAGCAGTCGGTTACGGTTCTGCTGGCGGATCTTATTGAAGGTAAACTCTTTCTCTTTATGGATGGCGTACTCTTCCGGCACATCATGGATCAACGCCCGGCCCAGCAGCGCCATATCGCGGGCGGTACTGAACTGGCCCGGCGCGTCCAGCCCGTGGACGGTTTTAAAGGTGGTGTTGGTCAGCCCTAATTTCTGCGCATAGCCATTCATCAAACCAATGAAAGAGTCCTGGCTACCGGCAACATAGTCGGCCAGCGCGATACAGGCATCGTTGCCCGACTGAATGATCACCCCTTTATTGAGGTCAGAAACCGCCACCTGATCGCCCGGTTTCAGGAACATCACCGATGAACCGCGCAGCGCCGGGTTACCGGTCGCCCATGCGTCTTTACCGATCGTCACCATGTCCGTGAGCTTAATCTTGCCCGCCTTCAGCGACTGCCCTACCACGTAGCTGGTCATGATTTTCGTCAGGCTGGCCGGATCGAGTTTTTCATCCGCGTTGCCTTCCGCCAGCACTTTGCCGCTGGCGTAGTCCATCAATATCCAGGCGCGCGCATCAACGGGCGGGGCTTCTGGTGCCGCCTGTTCCGCTGCGTACAGCGAAGGTGCAAAAAGGACCAGCAGCGCAGAACCTGCCACCAGACCACGTAAAGAAGTTGTTTTTCGCATCATAAAGCCACCCGAATGTCCTTTCCAAAAATCACGCCACACCACCGTGTCGCAAGAAGCGATGAGTAATAACGTACTAATGAACTTAAAAAAACCTTAACCACGTAAAGTTTTTAAAGTTTATGCAATAACAACACAGGACGCTTTGACCAGGTCGATTTTTTTCTCATCTGTTGCGTAATTGTTAGGTTTATCCCACCATGGGAGCCACATGCGCTGATGCACATCCGGAATTCGTCTTTCACTTTAAGGGGTTATTATGATTACTTTGTGGGGCAGGAATAATTCAACCAACGTTAAAAAGGTACTCTGGACGCTGGAAGAGCTGGATTTACCGTACAAGCAGATTCTGGCGGGTTTACAGCACGGGGTGAACAAAGAGGCCGACTATCTGGCCATGAACCCGAACGGGCTGGTGCCCCTGCTGCGCGATGATGAAACCGACATTACGCTGTGGGAATCCAATACTATCGTGCGCTATCTCGCGTCGCAGTACGGTCAGGACCGCCTGTGGATCGATGCGCCCGCACAACGCGCCGAGGGTGAAAAGTGGATGGACTGGGCCAGCCAGACGCTCTCTCCTGCTCATCGGGGGATCCTGATGGGGCTGGTTCGCACCCCGGAAGCCGAACGTGATTACCCTGCTATTCATGCCGCAAAAGAGGCCTGTGAACCCCTGTTCGCACTGATGGACGCTACGCTGGCAACCCAGCCCTGGTTCTCAGGGGACAAATTTGGGGTCGGTGATATCGCCGTCGCGCCATTAGTCTGGAACCTGACCAACGTCAGCCTGGAGTGGACCGAGCGCCCGCATCTGGCACGCTGGCAGGCGTTGCTGACGGAACGCCCGGCTTACCGTCAGGTGGTGATGATCCCGGTCAGTTGAGTTAATTCCCGGACGGGCTGACTTTTAATAGCTGCCCGTCCGATTCATCGGTCAGCACGTATAAGTAGCCGTCAGGTCCGACCCGCACATCGCGGATCCGCTGATCCCGTTCGCCAAGAATGCGCCCCTCCTCCGTCACCGTATTGCCGCTGACGTTCAGCACAATCACATCTTTCTCTTTCAGAGCGCCGATAAAGAGTTTGTTTTTCCACTGCGGGAACACATCACTGTTGTAGAAGGCCATCCCGCTGACCGCCGGAGATTTTTTCCAGACGAACAGCGGCGGCTCGGTTCCGACCGCCGCTTCCCCTTTCGCTTCGGGGATCGGCAATCCGCTATAATTGATGCCGTGCGTCGCCAGCGGCCATCCGTAGTTTTTACCTCTTTCCGGGATGTTGATTTCGTCGCCGCCGCGCGGCCCGTGCTCATTGAGCCACAGGGTGTTGCTCCACGGGTTCATCGCCATCCCCTGCGGATTGCGAATGCCGTAAGCCCAGATTTCCGGCCGCGCCTGTTTGGTGTTTACAAAGGGATTGTCGTCAGGCACCGCCCCCTGCTCAGTCAGTCGCACCACTTTGCCCTGCAGCTTATCCAGATCCTGAGCGGTCGGGCGCTGATTATTTTCGCCGAGGCCAATAAACAGATAGCCTTTGCCGTCGAACACCAGCCTGCCGCCAAAGTGGTTGCCGGTAGAGAGTTTTGGCTGCTGGCGGAAGACGGTCTTAAACGCCTCAAGCCGGGTGGTATCGTCGCTCAGACGACCGAAGCCCACCGCGGTGCCCGCTTTGCCGTCATCACCCGCTTCGGCATAGCTCAGCCAGACCCGGCGGGAGGTGGCGAAGTCCGGTGCCAGCGCCACGTCGAGCAATCCGCCCTGCCCGCTGTCCCATACCTTCGGCACGCCGACAATGGGATCGGACAGCCCTTTCCCCGCATGCCAGCGCTTCAGTTGGCCTCCTTTAAGGGTGATCAGCATGCCCTGATCCTGCGGCAGGAAGGCCAGTGCCCACGGGTGATCGAGTTTATTTTGCAGAACCGAGACCTTCACCTCGGCAGGCGCGGCAAACAATGAGGCGGAGATAAGCAACATTGGCAGGGAAATAAGCGAGGTTCGACGCATAACGCACTCCTTTCAAGGTATGGCATAAGGTTAGCCATTCAGCGAAGGGGCGATATCACTTTTACAAAAGCTTAACCAGATGGGGGAGTTGCCTCCCCCAGGATCAGATCTGAATCAGCGGAGTATGTGATTTCAGATACTGGATGCAGAGAGTTAAATCATTCAGACAGTTTTCCAGCTTCTCTGCGTTGACGGCGATATATGTCGGGCAGTCATGACAGCCAGTCATCATACAAACACCTGCGGTGGTGAGCGATCCGGCGGCGCGATACAGGATAGCCTGCTCGTCAGCGTCGCAATGCGCTCTCAGGACTGGCGCTTTCTCACGCATATATGTACACAGTTCAAAGAAATTATCACGCAGATGGTCGCTTTCGCTGACTGACATGTACCCTTTCGCTTTCCTTAACTGCAGATACGCCGCGAGATCCAGGTGGGCGTTAATCATCTTGTTAAGAAGTTCGCGTTTCAGTCTGTCAACGGACATGCTAGTTCCCCCCTTGTCAGCCTTTGAACAAGAGTAGGATATGTGTATTTTTTGTACAATTTAATGCTTCACATCAATAAATCGTAACTCATTAACATAATTTACAATGTTACAACCGCGAGCAGATCGTGGCAGCGAGGGGGCTGGCTGTCATCAGCTTGTAAATTCATACTTTCTTTGCAACGCGCGGGCCTGCTGCATCGACTACTTTTACGGATGGCCACGATTGCGCACAGGCAGAGGTGAGTATGGCAACGTTTCCGGTATCAGAAAAAATCTGCTCGTTAACCAAAATTGACCTGAATCTGCTTACCCTGTTTTGTTTGATCTACAGCATGGGAAGTATCTCGAAAGTGGCTGATATGTTGAATATCTCGGCTTCGGCGGTCAGCCAGTCGCTGCGAAAACTGCGGGAACTTATGGGGGATAATTTGTTTGTGCGTAGCGGCAACAATCTCCTGCCTACCGTCTATGCAGATGAACTGTACGATAATATTCTGCCGATTATCGACAAACTGTCGACCCTGCAGCCACTCTCCTCTTTGGTCAAAAAGAAAAGGCTGACGCTCTATACCGAGGCGTTTATTTCGCCCTTAGTGGTGCCGGAACTTACCCAGAAGATTGTGGCGATTAATTCAGATATCAGCCTGCTACACCGCACGGCAGATCTGAATGAAGCGAAGATTACCGAGCTGTTGAATATGCGTCAGGCCGACGTGGTGTTTTCCACGTTTTCGGTCGAGAGCAGCAATATCGTGTGTCAGAAAATTTGTGATATGAAACTGGTGCTGATTGCTTCGCGGGATCATTCTGACTATCCGGATGTGATCACGGAAGCGATATTCAGAGAGGCCAATCTGGTGGGCTATAACACCAAAAATGAAAAGATTATTTATCATCGCAGCATTGTCGATAAAAAATTCCGCTCCAGTGAGCGATGCCTGCTGACAACCTCTTTTGCATCGATACTGATTATTGTATCCAAAACCAACTGCTTAGGCATTATTCCTGAGATGGTCTTTTCAACTTATGCAGAGATGTACCGCCTGAAAAGGCTCGATACGCCGTTCACTCTGCCACAGTTCAGTCTCTATTCTTCTTCCAGAAAAGAGATCGACAAAATCATCTCTGCTTTGCTGGTCGACTTTTCCGTTAATGTCTCTAACTGAATGTGAAGAGAACGACGAAAAATGCAATGACGTCACTGTATAGGATATTTTTCGTCGTCCTTGCTGGAGAAAGATGTTCAAAAAATCTTACCTTTTACCGGGTAAGCGGAACGAATACAGTAAAAAACCAATTGATAAATAAGACGTTAGTATTTTTTAACTTTATGCTTAGCAAACTCATCTTCGGCCGCAATTTTTAATTCAGCCATTATTTTGGGCTGAGTGAGTCCTGTTGCAACGGAAATACAGGACAGTTCCACGCCGTAAGCGTGCAGGGTTTTGGCCATTTCTAATTTAGATTGCAGATAGATATCTCTCATTACGTACCTCGTTATAGTTAGCGACGAGGTAAAAGATAAATTATCTGTTTGGCTGATCCAATAAGGGCCCCTTAAAGCCGGGATAAGTAAAACTAAGTAGTATATTTTCACTGTAATAGATTGATTTTACGATGTAAATATTTAAGACATTCATTGCTTACGATTAAAGCGCACCGGTATGGCATACAATTTTGCCCTGTGAAGGGCTTCTCATCTCCCCCAATGCACAGATCGCTATAAATCTGTCGAGGAACTCTGTAAAATCCCGCCCTTATAACTCGATAAATGATGAATTTTTAACCTATGAGCAATGTAACACACCAGCCGAAAATCGGCTTCGTCTCGCTGGGCTGCCCGAAAAACCTGGTGGATTCCGAACGTATCCTGACCGAACTTCGCACCGAAGGCTATGACGTCGTGCCAAGCTACGACAATGCCGACATGGTGATCGTTAACACCTGCGGCTTTATCGATAGCGCCGTGCAGGAGTCTCTGGAAGCCATCGGTGAAGCACTCACTGAAAACGGCAAGGTGATTGTCACCGGCTGTCTGGGTGCCAAAGTCGATCAAATCCGCGAAGTTCACCCGAAGGTGCTGGAGATTACCGGCCCGCACAGCTACGAGCAGGTGCTGGAACATGTGCATCACTATGTGCCAAAACCAAAGCACAACCCGTTCCTGAGCCTGGTGCCGGAACAGGGCGTGAAGCTGACTCCGCGTCACTACGCCTACCTGAAAATTTCCGAAGGCTGCAACCATCGCTGCACCTTCTGCATTATCCCGTCCATGCGTGGCGATCTGGTGAGCCGTCCGATTGGTGAAGTGCTGGCCGAAGCCAAGCGCCTGGCCGATGCGGGCGTCAAAGAGCTGCTGGTGATCTCCCAGGACACCTCCGCCTACGGCGTGGACGTGAAGCACCGCTCCGGTTTCCACAACGGCGAGCCGGTGAAAACCAGCATGGTCGGCCTGTGCGAACAGCTCGCTAAGCTGGGCATCTGGACGCGTCTGCACTACGTCTATCCGTACCCGCACGTTGATGATGTGATTCCGCTGATGGCGGAAGGCAAAATCCTGCCATACCTGGATATCCCGCTGCAGCACGCCAGCCCGCGTATTCTGAAGCTGATGAAGCGTCCTGGCTCCGTTGACCGCCAGCTGGCGCGCATCAAACAGTGGCGTGAAATCTGCCCGGATCTGACCCTGCGCTCCACCTTTATCGTCGGCTTCCCGGGTGAAACCGAAGAAGACTTCCAGATGCTGCTCGACTTCCTGAAAGAGGCCCGTCTGGATCGCGTGGGCTGCTTCAAGTACAGCCCGGTGGAAGGCGCTACCGCCAACGAACTGGCGGATCAGGTGCCGGAAGAGGTGAAAGAAGAGCGCTGGAACCGCTTCATGCAGCTGCAACAGCAGATTTCAGCTGAACGTCTGCAGGAGAAAGTGGGTCGCGAAATTCTGGTGATCGTCGACGAAGTGGATGAAGAGGGCGCGATTGGCCGCAGTATGGCCGATGCCCCGGAAATCGACGGCGCGGTGTACCTGAACGGCGAAACCAAGGTGAAACCAGGCGATATCGTGCGCGTGAAAGTCGAAAACGCTGACGAATATGACCTGTGGGGTAGCCGGGTTTAATCCGCCCCTGCATAACGCCTGATGGCGCAGCGTTTATCAGGCCTGGGAATAAGGGGACTTTACGTCCCCTTTTTTATTTCTCTTAATACTCGAACTGCCGGTAGTAGCGGCGAATATCCAGACTGTGGCCGGTGTAGTGCTCAAAATGGGCGGCAAGACGGTCCACCAACAAGGTTGAGATGATGCATGGCGCCAGCAGCCAGCGGAACGCATCGTCAATCCCCGCCAGAGCGTACTCACGTGGATCAAACACCACCAGGTTATCGGTAATTTTCGCCGCAAAACGCTCCACGCGATCGTCCAGCGCCCGGCATTTGCCCTCACCCTTCACCAGGAACAGCGGGACCTCTTTCTCCAGCAGTTCGAGGGTGCCATGGAAGAACTCCGCCGAGGAGACCGATTTGGTGCGCTTCCACTGCATCTCCTCCAGAATACACATCGAGAAGAGATAGACTTCGCCCCACATCTCCGCTCCGCCAATCCACATCATATAGTCAGCGTTATGATATTTTTGCGCGATAGCATCGGCCTGCGGATCAAATTGCTTTTTGGCGTTCAGGAGATTCTCAGGTAACAGCTCCAGCTGGCTGGCAAACTGATTATATTTTTCAAATTCTCCGTTACCCTGCACTAAGCGGAAGAATACCCAGTACAGCAGCATGTACTCATATTCCACGCCATTCTTGTGCCGCATCGGAATATGCCAGGTGGCGGCGTTCGCCAGCGGCGAGTCGCTGTTTTTGGTGATCGCAACCACGCGGATCCCCTGCGCCTTGCACCATTCGGCAATCGCCATCATCGGGGCTAAAGATCCACCTACCGAGGCGAAAAATAGCGTGCTGAAGCCCTGCTGAATATTCTCATCAGCGACCTATTCCGCCTGTTTACGCGCAGCAACAATCTCACGAGCACTGGTCAGGTACTCGTCCTGATTAAAACCTAACATAGTCATTCTCCTTTAGATTTTACTTCTTAAAACCCGATCGAAGTCGTCGAAGATACGCACTGAGAGATCGATGCCTTTGGCGCAGGCGACGTTATCAGCGCGAACCCGCTCTGGGAGCCGCTGGCAAAACATATGATGGTGATCGCCGGGAAGTTAAATGCCGGGTCTATTTTTGGACCCATTTTTTATTGGTCAAAAAAAAAACGAACGGTAGTATTCCTCCATCGAGACGACTCACTGGACCACCGTCTCCGTCATGGTAAGGAAGAATTCACCTGTTGCCTGTAATTAACTATGCTCTATTTGCTTTTAACTTCACTGCTTGCTGTTAGTTTTACCTCATTTTCTGCGTTCAGTGTCGAATTGCCCCCATCAATGTTAACTCTGGACAGCGAATACGCTTTTTCGCCTGCATCCGCACACCAACAGAATGGCCCGCTGCGTACCCGCATCCTTACGCAATATCACCACTGGAAAGGCACCCATTACCGATGGGGCGGCACCACGCATAATGGCGTGGACTGCTCCGCCCTGATGCAGCACCTGTTTCGGGATGCGGCGCACCTGTCGTTACCGCGTACCACCGGGGAGCAGATCCACAGAGGGGTTAAAGTGGAAGAACTGAGCCTGCAAGCCGGGGATTTGGTGTTTTTCCAGACCGGAGAGCACCGTCGCCATGTCGGTGTGTATATCGGCGATCATCAGTTTATTCACGCATCTACCAGCCAGGGAGTGACCGTTTCTGACCTGAGCGATGACTACTGGCAAGCGCACTTCATCACCGCTCGTCGGGTAACGGGAGCGGCCTGAATCAGCATCATCGCGATTTTTTGCGAGGCGCCTTCCGGGAATGATTTTCCCGGCTTGTCGCCGCTAATGCTTCGCAGTATCTTCCTGTTGCGCCTGCAAAATCAGGCGCCGGGATTGGAACCCTGGCTGACTTTATCGATGACATAAGAGGCCTTATGTCGTACGCTCTGCTGCACTTCAATGGTGGGCTGGCGGGGGCATCGAAAGATGCGCCGGTATCCGATAAAGCCGGTAGTTCCAACCTCGCTCAGTCCACCGCCATGAGATTGGAACCTCTGACGGTGGGTTTAAAAACTTTATCGGAGGCTGCCACTATGGCTACTACCCCAACCCATGCTCAGGCATTATTCTGCGTCCCCTTCTCCCACAACACCGACTTCACCGAGCTGGCGAACCACTGTGAA
Organism: Silvania sp.; assembly: GCF_051656365.1. NCBI lineage: Bacteria > Pseudomonadati > Pseudomonadota > Gammaproteobacteria > Enterobacterales > Enterobacteriaceae > Silvania > Silvania sp. The sequence goes on from NZ_JBOGBT010000014.1 coordinate 39,572, forward strand.
CGCTTTGCCCATACCCTGCTGGAAACCGACGACCTGACGGAAAAACTGGCGCTCTGCGCCCGTCTTTCAGCCTGTCTCGCGCTATTGCAGCCGATGCTTAACGAGCCGATTCCGCCACACCTGGTGGAGCATTTTACCCTGACCGATCTGCCGTCCCGTCTGCCCGCATTTGAACCGGAAAGCGACCTGCTGGGGCTGTACTGCCAGACCATTACGCAATTGCTGATCAGCAACGTCTTACCGCGGGATATGGCCGAGGTGATGGAAGGGCTGCTGTATGAACTGGTGAATTTCTACACCGATACCCTGAACGCACCGCGCTGGCTGCAAACGCCAGAAGGTCGCGTGGCGATTGATGCGTTGAATAACTGAGGAAGGTTAACGGGGGAATGTGGGCGTTGTTCCCCCTCACCCTAACCCTCTCCCTCAGGGAGAGGGGATCGACCGTGCCAATCATTGTTAAATCGTAATCCGATAGCGAACGTAATCATCTACCGTTGCCAACTTGTCATACAGCGCCCGGGCCGGATTGCCCTCCCGGGTGACCCAGTAGACCTTCGACCATGACTGCTTCCGGGCCTCATCAATAATGGCCTCAATCAACGCCCTGCCCGCCCCCTTGCCGCGCGCCGCGTCATCGACAAACAGATCTTCCAGATAGCACAGCGGCTGGGTCACCCAGGTGCCTTCATGCAGGACACAAATCGCGAACCCCACCACGCCCTGTTCGGTTTCGGCCAGTCGGCAAAACAGGCCCGACTCCGGGGACAACACCCGCCGCCAGGTCGCCAGGGTTACCGCTTCATCCAGCCCGGTGCCGTAAAAATTCAGATAGCCCTTCCACAACCTTAACCATACGTTGAAATCTTCCGCCTGCGCGTCACGTACCTTAACCATCGTTTATTCCTTGATGTGTCTGAGATTTACTGATGATAACCAGGATTGTCCTCCTTCCCGGGCAGGAGAATAAAATTATTACTGGTAGCTGCCGTAATAGTTCCGAAACAGCTCTCTCTTCGAGGATGGCTTTGCCGAACCAGGCTATTTTTAAAGCTCGTATCATCACCGGAGCGAATAATGAAAGTCTTAATGGTTCTCACCTCTCACAGTGAACTGGGCAATACCGGTAAGAAAACGGGCTTCTGGCTGGAAGAGTTTGCCGCCCCGTATTACATCTTCAAGGATGCGGGGGCCGACGTGGTACTGGCCTCCCCGGCAGGCGGCCAGCCTCCGCTGGATCCCAAGAGTGATTCAGCCGATTTTCAGACCGAACTGACCCAGCGCTTCAAAGCCGATCCGGCGGCCCAGCGCGAACTCGCCAACACCCTCAAGCTCGATAGTGTGCGTCAGGACGATTTTGATACCGTCTTCTATCCCGGCGGCCACGGCCCGCTGTGGGATCTGGCCGAGTCACAGACCTCCATCGCCCTGATTGAAGCCTTCACCCGCGCCGGTAAACCCACGGGCTTCGTCTGTCATGCGCCGGGCGTGCTGCGCCATGTGAAGGCCGCCTCTGGCGAGCCGCTGGTTAAGGGTCGTCAGGTGACCGGGTTTACCAACGGCGAAGAGGCTGACGTCGAGTTGACCGACATCGTCCCTTTCCTGGTGGAAGATGAGTTGATTGCCCTGGGGGCGAACTACCAGAAAGGGCCAAACTGGGGATCGTATATTGTCGAAGACGGCCAGCTTATCACCGGGCAGAATCCGGCCAGCTCCGAAGAGGTGGCAAAAGCGCTGGTTGCTGCGCTTCGTTAACTGCTTTCAGCCCGGCCGCTGGCCGGGCTGAAAGCAGGCACGATATCGCAATCAGGTCGGCATAGAGAAGGTGGTGACCTTATTGGTCTGCGGATCGATAGAGATAATGCAGATAGCAAAGTTGCCGCCAAAGCGGTCTTTACGATCGGAAATGCGCAGGTTGTAGGTTTCGGAGAACGAGGTATAGCCCGAGGAGTTGGACTCGTTCAGCTTGAAGCCGACGATCTGTTCGAAATAGTCCCGGCTCTTGCCGACGCTGGTCTTGCACTGGTCATTGGTGATGGTGCCGGACTCTTTTGCCGCCGCTGCGGTTTGCGCGCCAGTGGACGATTTGGGCGTCAGGGCCGTATTGACCGCTTTCATCCCGTCACTCATGTTTTTCTGGAAATCGGCGCAAGAGGTAGAAAGTAAAACCATGCCGCATAAAAGAAGCTTTTTCATTGTAATCCTTACAATATTTAACGTTATTCAATCATTAACTATTATAATTTTTACAAACCGTTAACTCCAGCAAACCTTTTATACGGCATTTCTTAACCCACTGAATATAAGAACCTTTTACCACTCACCTCTACAATTATTGGTAGGTTTTGGCATTACCCCTTAATTCTTGGATCAAGCGCGTCGCGCAACCCATCTCCCAGCAGATTAAACGCCAATACGGTGAGGAAAATCGCCATGCTCGGGAACAGCGCCACATGCGGAGCAATCACCATATCGGCCCGCGCCTCGTTGAGCATCGCCCCCCACTCCGGGGTCGGCGGCTGAGCGCCTAACCCTAAGAACGACAGGCTGGCGGCCGAGATAATCGACACCCCGATACGCATGGTGAAATAAACCACGATCGAGGAGACGGTACCTGGCAGAATATGGTTAAACAGGATGGTGGTATCACTGGCGCCAATGCTGCGCGCCGACTCGATAAAGGTCTGCTGCTTCAGGACCAGGGTATTGCCGCGCACCAGGCGGGCAAAGGCCGGGATGGAGAAGATCGCCACGGCGATGATCACGTTGGCCATGCCGTTGCCCATCACCGCCACCACCGCAATCGCCAGCAGAATGCCGGGGAAGGCAAAGAGCACGTCGCAGATGCGCATGATGATCCGGTCCCACCAGCCTTCGTAGTAACCGGCCATCAGGCCCAGCACCGTGCCGATAGCTGCGCCAATCAGCACCGCAAATACCCCGGCGGCGAGCGAGATCTGCGCCCCCATCAGCACCCGGCTGAAGATATCGCGTCCGAGCGAGTCCACGCCGAACCAGTGCATCATCGACGGGCCTTCGTTCAGACGGTCATAATCGAAATAATTCTCCGCATCGAAGGGGACGATCCAGGGGGCCAATACCGCCACCAGGATCAGCAGCAGGACAAACAGCCCGGCGGTCATCGCCACCGGCTGCTTACGAAAGCGTCGCCAGAATTCGAACCACGGCGTGCGGATCTGATCCGGTTTGAGTCCCGGCATCGCCTTTAACATGGCGTGCCGACGCCAGTTTAACAATCGCATCTTACTTGTACCTGATAGCCGGATTAATGGCGGCATAGAGCACATCCACCACTAAGTTGATAAGAATAAACTCCAGCGAAAAGAGCAGCACTTCCGCCTGGATCACCGGGTAGTCGCGCATGTCGACAGAATCGACCAGCAAGCGCCCGAGCCCCGGCCAGTTGAAGACCTTTTCCACCACGATCGAGCCGCCGAGCAGGAAGCCGAACTGCAGCCCCATCATGGTCACCACCGGGATCATCGCGTTGCGCAGGCCGTGCTTGAGGATCACCCACTTCTCGCTAACCCCTTTCGCCCGGGCAGTGCGCATATAGTCTTCGTTCAGCACATCAACAAACGAGGCGCGGGTGAAACGCGCCATCACCGCCGCCACCGCCGCCCCCAGGGTCAAAGATGGCAGGATATAGTGCCGCCAGCTGTCGGCCCCCACGGTGGGCAACCAGCCCAGCTCGACAGAGAAGACCTGCATCAGCAGCATCCCCAGCGCAAAGGCCGGGAAGGAGATCCCCGTCACCGCCAGCGCCATCCCCAGCCGGTCCGGCCAGCGGTTACGCCAGACGGCCGCCACAATCCCGGCCCCCAGACCAAACAGCATCGCCCAGGCCATGCTGGCAATGGTCAGCCAGAAGGTGGGCATAAAGCGGCTGGCGATCTCTTCCGAGACCGGTCTGCGCGACACCATCGAAGTGCCAAAATCGCCCTGCAGGACGTTGGTCATGTAGTGCCAGAACTGCACATACAGCGGTTGATCCAGTCCAAGCTGCTTACGCACCAGCTCGATCACCGTGGCGTCCGCTTCCGGACCGGCAATCAATCGTGCCGGATCGCCCGGCAGCATATGCACAAACAAAAAGACCAGCACCGCCACAATCAACAGCGTCGGGATCAGCCCCAACAAACGTTTAATCACATAATTCAGCATGCACATTCCTCTCATCCCGCAGGCGTAAACCTGCGGGAATGAGTGCTCTATTTCAGATCCGCGTCGTCAAAGCTAAAGCCGGTATCCGGCATGATGTAGAACCCGGTCAGCGCCTTGTTATGCGCCGACACCAGCTTCTCGACCACCAGCGGCACCCACGGTGACTCTTTCCAGATGGTATCCTGCGCATCCCTGTACAGTTTCGCTTTCTCTTCCGGTTGAGTGGTTTTCAGGGCATCCGTCAGATCTTTATCCACCTGCGGGTTGCTGTAGAACGCGGTATTGAACAGGGTTGGCGGCCAGTTTCCGGAGGCAAACAGCGGCGACAGCGCCCAGTCGGCTTCACCGGTCGAGGCGGTCCAGCCGGTGTAGAACATTCTCACCCCGCTCTCTTTCTGCCCTTTGCCTTCCACCTCGGCCGCGCGCTGACCGGCATCCATCGCCGTCACCTGCACCTTAATCCCCACCTGCGCCAGCTGCTGCTGGGTAAACTGCAGCACCTTCTGGGCGGTACTGTGATTGTGCGACGACCACAGGGTGGTGCTGAAGCCGTTCGGGAATCCGGCCTCTTTCAGCAGTTCGCGCGCTTTTGTCGGGTTGTATTCCCACGGGTGATACTGCTGGGAGTACGCGATGGATGGCGGTACCACGCCGGTGGCTGGGGTGGCATAGCCAGCAAAGGCCACCTTCACCAGCGCCTCGCGGTTGATGGCGTAGTTAATCGCCTCGCGCACTTTCGGGTTATCGAACGGCTTTTGCGTGACGTTCATGCTGATATAGCGCTGCATGATTGACGGGCTGGCCACCAGCTCCAGCTTGCTGTTTTTACTCAGCAGCGCCGCCTGCTCGTAGGGGATAGGGAAAGCAAACTGCGCTTCGCCGGTCTGTAACATCGCCGCGCGAGTGTTGTTATCCACCACCGGACGCCAGGTGATGGTGTCCAGCTTCGGCAGTCCCTGCTGCCAGTAACCGGCAAACTTCTTCACCTTCACAAAGTCGGTCTGATTCCAGGTCACCAGCTCATACGGCCCGGTGCCCACCGGATGGAAGCCAATCTCTTTGCCGTATTTTTTCAGCGCTTCCGGGGAGATCATCGCCGTGGCCGGGTGGGCAAGAATGTTGATAAAGGCCGAGAACGGCTCTTTAAGGGTGATTTTTACCGTGGTGGGATCGACAGCCTCGGTGCTGGCGATATTTTTATACAGGTTATAGCGCTTAAGGCTGTTTTGCGGATTGCTGGCGCGATCGAGGTTGACCTTCACGGCTTGGGCGTTGAAGTCGGTACCGTCCTGGAACTTCACGCCGCTGCGCAGCTTCACGGTATACACCAGCCCGTCGTCAGAGACCTTGTAGCTCTCGGCAAGCACGTTTTTCAGCTGCATCTCTTTATCAAGACCAAACAGCCCCTGATAAAACGACTTCGCCACCGCCTGCGACAGGGTGTCGTTGGCATCATACGGATCGAGGGTGGTGAAGTTGGACGCCACCGCCACCACGACATCTTTGGCCGCAAACGCGGGTGTGGCAGCCAGTGCTGCCGTGACGCTCGCGGCTAACAGCCATCTGCGAGCAACAAATTTTGTCATTGTATTCTCCTGTTGTTCCCTGCTGTTGTTGTTGGTTATAAACGTGAAAACGCATTATCCTGGCGCGGCGGCGCGACAAAATGACCGGGGCTCACCTCCCGAAGCACAACGCGCTCGGCAGACTCTCCCCGCTTGCGAATATTGCCCGGCAGCTCATCCTGCACCAGCACCCGTTGGGCGTGGCGATGAGCCGGATCGGCGACCGGCACAGCGGCCATCAGCTTACGGGTATACGGATGCTGCGGGTTTTCAAATACCGCGCGGCGCGGGCCAATCTCAACGATTTGCCCGAGATACATTACCGCCACGCGATGGCTGATGCGCTCCACCACCGCCATGTCGTGTGAAATAAACAGAAACGCGATGCCCATGTCCCGCTGCAGGTCGAGCAGCAGGTTGATGATCTGCGCCCGAATCGAGACGTCCAGCGCCGAGACGGACTCGTCGGCAATCACCACTTTCGGATTGAGCGCCAGCGCGCGGGCAATGCAGATCCGCTGCCGCTGACCGCCAGAAAACTCATGCGGATAGCGCCAGGCGTGTTCCGGCTTCAGCCCCACCCGCTCCAGCAGCCAGGCGACCCGACGCTCGGCGGCGACCCCGTCCAGCAGGTTATGCACCCGCAGCGGCTCCATGATCGAATAGCCCACCGTCTGGCGGGGATCGAGCGAGGCGTACGGGTCCTGAAAGATAAACTGAATATCCCGGCGCAGCGGCTGAAGCTTGCTGGCAGGCAGGGTATCGATGCGCTCGCCGTTGAAGGTGATGGTGCCCGCCTGGGACTCTACCAGCCGCAGCAGCGCTCGCCCGGTGGTGGATTTTCCGCTGCCGGACTCCCCCACCAGCGACAGCGTCTCGCCGGGCCATAAATCAAAGCTGACATGCTCCACCGCATGCACTTCTCGCTTGATGCGGTTCAGCAGTCCGCCGCGCAGCCCAAAGCGCGTCACAAGGTCCCGGACCTGCAAAATCGGCTCGCCCGGCACCACGGTATCCTGCTCGGTCTCCGCTTCCTGATAGTCAGGTTGGGCAGGCGAAATCAGCGGGAAGCGCCGCGGTAAGTCGGTTCCGTGCATCGCCCCAAGCCGGGGAACGGCCGCCAGCAGCGCCCGGGTGTAGGGATGCTGCGGCGCATGGAAAATCTGTTCAACCGGGCCGGTTTCGACGGCTTCGCCCTGATACATCACCAGCACCCGATCGGCAATATCCGCCACCACCCCCATGTCGTGGGTGATAAAAATCACCCCCATCTCCATCTCCTGCTGCAACACTTTGATCAGCTGCAGGATCTGCGCCTGGATCGTAACGTCGAGCGCGGTGGTCGGCTCATCGGCAATCAGCACCGCCGGGCGACAGGAGAGCGCCATGGCGATCATCACCCGCTGGCGCATCCCGCCGGACAGCTGATGCGGATAGCGGTTCAGAATGGCCTCGGCCTCCGGGATCCGCACCTGCTCCAGCATCCGTTTTGCTTCGGCCAGCGCCTCGACGCCATTCAGCCCCTGATGCAGGCGAATCGACTCGGCAATCTGCTCACCCACCGGAAACACCGGGTTAAGGGAGGTCATCGGCTCCTGGAAAATCATCGCCATATCGGCCCCGCGCACGCTGCGCATCTGCGACGGACTCAGGTCGGTGAGATTGCTCACCTGGCCGCTGCGGCGACGCAAGAGCAGACTGCCGCAGTCGACAAGCCCACCGGACTGCTCAATCAGGCGCATCAGCGATAGCGCGGTGACCGATTTCCCGGAACCGGATTCACCGACAATCGCCAGCGTCTCGCCGCGCTTCAGCGAAAAAGAGAGATTTTTGACCGCCGGGACAGGCTCCCGACCGTCAGGAAAGGCAACATTCAGATGATGTACGGCCAGCACCTGCTGGCTGTCGAGCCGATCGCTGTTCGGCATCCGGTTCCCCTTATTCACGATAGATCCCGGTGCTGGGCGCATCGCCGGCATAGCCCCAGGCGCGATACATACCTTCACTGTTAAAAGGCAACGCCACGTTACCCTCACGATCGACGGCAATCAGGCCGCCGCTGCCGTCGAGAGCGGGAAGTTTTTCCATCACCACCCGCTCGCAGGCTTCGGCCAGGCTTAAGCCGCCGTAGTCCATCAGCGCGGCGATGTCATAGGCCGCCAGGGTGCGAATAAACACCTCCCCGGTACCGGTACAGGAGAC
>NZ_JBOGBT010000015.1:0-17834 GCF_051656365.1 Silvania sp.
GAAGCGCGTGCGCTGATGATGTCTACCAACAACATCCTGTCCCCGGCGAACGGCGAACCAATCATCGTTCCGTCTCAGGACGTTGTACTGGGTCTGTACTACATGACCCGTGACTGTGTTAACGCCAAAGGCGAAGGCATGGTGCTGACTGGCCCGAAAGAAGCTGAGCGTATTTATCGCGCTGGCCTGGCCTCTCTGCATGCGCGCGTTAAAGTGCGTATCACTGAGCACGAAAAAGACGCTAACGGTGAATTCGTTGCGAAAACCAGCATTATCGACACGACTGTAGGCCGTGCGATTCTGTGGATGATCGTTCCGAAAGGTCTGCCTTACTCCATCGTCAACCAGGCGCTGGGTAAGAAAGCCATCTCCAAAATGCTGAACACTTGTTATCGTATTTTGGGTCTGAAACCGACCGTTATCTTTGCTGACCAGACCATGTACACCGGCTTTGCTTATGCAGCGCGTTCAGGTGCATCTGTTGGTATCGATGACATGGTGATCCCAGAGAAGAAATACGAGATCATCAGTGAAGCAGAAGCTGAAGTAGCCGAAATCCAGGAGCAGTTCCAGTCTGGTCTGGTTACCGCGGGCGAACGCTATAACAAAGTTATCGATATCTGGGCAGCGGCGAACGATCGTGTCTCCAAAGCGATGATGGATAACCTGCAGACTGAAACCGTTATTAACCGTGACGGCGTAGAAGAGCAGCAGGTTTCCTTCAACAGCATCTACATGATGGCCGACTCCGGTGCGCGTGGTTCTGCAGCACAGATTCGTCAGCTGGCTGGTATGCGTGGTCTGATGGCGAAGCCAGATGGCTCCATCATCGAAACGCCGATCACCGCGAACTTCCGTGAAGGTCTGAACGTACTCCAGTACTTCATCTCCACGCACGGTGCGCGTAAAGGCCTTGCGGATACCGCACTGAAAACAGCGAACTCCGGTTATCTGACGCGTCGTCTGGTTGACGTTGCGCAGGATCTGGTTGTGACCGAAGACGATTGTGGCACCCTCGAAGGTATCACCATGACCCCGGTTATCGAGGGTGGTGATGTTAAAGAGCCACTGCGCGATCGCGTATTGGGTCGTGTGGCTGCTGAAGACGTTCTGAAGCCGGGCACCGCGGATATTCTGGTTCCACGTAACACGCTGCTGCACGAGCACTGGTGTGATCTGCTGGAAGAGAACTCCGTTGACTCCGTCAAAGTACGTTCCGTCGTATCCTGTAACACCGACTTTGGTGTTTGTGCGCACTGCTATGGTCGTGACCTGGCGCGTGGCCACATCATCAACAAAGGTGAAGCAATCGGCGTTATCGCGGCACAGTCCATCGGTGAGCCGGGTACTCAGCTGACGATGCGTACGTTCCACATCGGTGGTGCGGCATCTCGTGCGGCTGCTGAATCCAGCATCCAGGTGAAAAACAAAGGTAGCATCCGTCTGAGCAATGCGAAGTCGGTTGTGAACTCTGCCGGTAAGCTGGTTGTTACTTCGCGTAACACCGAGCTGAAACTGATCGATGAATTCGGTCGTACCAAAGAGAGCTATAAAGTGCCTTACGGTGCGGTAATGGGCAAAGGTGATGGCGAGCAGGTTGCAGGCGGCGAAACCGTAGCAAACTGGGATCCGCACACCATGCCAGTTATCACCGAAGTAGCGGGCTTTATTCGCTTCACCGACATGATCGACGGTCAGAGTATTACTCGTCAGACTGACGACCTGACCGGTCTCTCTTCGCTGGTGGTTCTGGATTCTGCAGAACGTACCGCGGGCGGTAAAGATCTGCGTCCAGCGCTGAAAATCGTTGATGCTAACGGTAACGACGTTCTGATCCCGGGCACCGACATGTCGGCTCAGTACTTCCTGCCGGGCAAAGCGATTGTTCAGCTGGAAGATGGTATTCAGATCGGGGCGGGTGACGCTCTGGCGCGTATTCCTCAGGAATCCAGCGGTACCAAGGATATTACCGGTGGTCTGCCGCGCGTTGCGGATCTGTTCGAAGCACGTCGTCCGAAAGAGCCGGCAATCTTGGCTGAAATCACAGGTATCATTTCCTTCGGTAAAGAGACCAAAGGGAAACGTCGCCTGGTGATTACGCCTCTGGATGGCAGCGAAGCGTACGAAGAGATGATTCCAAAATGGCGTCAGCTCAACGTGTTTGAAGGTGAACGTGTAGAACGTGGTGACGTGGTTTCCGACGGTCCGGAAGCGCCGCACGACATTCTGCGTCTTCGTGGTGTCCACGCGGTAACGCGTTACATCACCAACGAAGTACAGGACGTTTACCGTCTGCAAGGCGTTAAGATTAACGATAAGCACATCGAAGTTATCGTTCGTCAGATGCTGCGTAAAGCCACCATCGTGAATGCCGGTAGCTCCGACTTCCTCGAAGGTGAGCAGGTTGAATACTCTCGCGTCAAGATTGCTAACCGCGATCTGGAATCGAACGGCAAACTCAGTGCGACCTTCGCACGTGACCTGCTGGGTATCACCAAAGCGTCTCTGGCAACCGAGTCCTTCATCTCCGCGGCATCGTTCCAGGAGACCACTCGTGTGCTTACCGAAGCAGCCGTTGCGGGCAAACGCGACGAACTGCGCGGTCTGAAAGAGAACGTTATCGTGGGTCGTCTGATCCCGGCCGGTACCGGTTATGCGTACCACCAGGATCGTATGCGCCGTCGCGCAGCAGGCGAAGCGCCAGCTGCACCGCAGGTGACTGCTGAAGATGCATCTGCCAGCCTGGCAGAGCTGCTGAACGCAGGCCTGGGCGGTTCTGACAACGATTAATCGTTTAGTCAGCCCATAAAAAAACCCGCTTCGGCGGGTTTTTTTTTGCCGGGTGCGCTGCGCTTACCCGGGCTACGGTTTAGATCTGTTGTTTAGTTCACCAGCGGCAACCGGCGATATAACTCGATCATATCCCCCGCCAGATCCTGAATCACCATTGCATTCATCAGGTGATCCTGCGAGTGCACGGTGATCAGATTGACCGGAAGCTTGCCGGTGCCTTCATCCATACCGATCAGCTTCGTCTGGATGGTATGCGCATGCTTCACGAATTCGCGCGACTCTTCCATCGCCTTCTCGGCATCGGCAAAATTGCCTTTACGCGCCATCTGCAGAGCGGTTAACGCTGAACTACGGGCTGCGCCGGCATTCACCAGCAGCTCCATAATGATCGTTTCTAAATCTTCCATGCGTCACTCCAGCAGTTTGAGAGCTTTATCCAGCACGGCATCACCTTTCATCATGCCGTAATCCATCATGTCGATAACCGCGACCTTTTTGCCCAGCGGCTCGGCCTGAGCCTGAAGGTTTGCCAGCTCATATTTAACCTGGGGGCCCAATAACACGATGTCGGCTGCGGCGATTTCGTCTTTAAATTCAGCAACCGGTACGGCTTTAATGGTCACCTCGACGCCTTTCTTCTGTGCGGCGTCTTTCATGCGTTGAACCAGCATGCTGGTGGACATTCCCGCTGCACAGCATAAAACAATGTTCTTCATAGTCAGCCTCAATGTACATGTGTTTATTAATAATTATCGCGCGCCGTCTGCTTCAACAACCGCTTTACAACGGTTGTGTGTGAGTCATCACAAAGAAATCTGCTTTTTACTGAAACCGGTTACAACTGTTACAAAGATGAGAAGGCAGGGCGAAACGAGGAAGAAGCTTTCCGCCCTGGTCAGCGTCCTTTGCTGACAGGGCAAGAGTAAAAAAACGGGCATTGGCTGGCAATCGCCCGCGGATCACACTACGCGATGTCTCGTAATATTTTCATCATGTTACATATCCTTTCAACGTAATTGCGAGGCGCGTCCCAGCCAGCTGTCCCAGTCTTTCCATACCGGCTGTAAACCTTGATCGCTGAGCGCCCGGGCGACATCTTCCGGGCGGCGGTTATCGTGGGGGGCAAACTGTTCAAGCTCAGGGTGATCGTCGGCATAGCCGCCTGGTTGGGTTTTGGAAAAAGCGCTGACGTTGTTAATCGCCAGTGGAATAACGCGGTCGCGAAATGCCGGTGATTCACGGGTCGACAGAGACAGCTCCACCTCAGGCGCCAGCAGGCGAAATGCACAAATTGCCTGCACCAGCTGGCGTTCATCCATGATCGACGCGGGCTGAATGCCCCCGGCGCAGGGACGCAGACGCGGGAAGGAGACCGAATAGCGGCTCTGCCAGTAGTGCTGTTGCAGCCACAGGAGATGTTCCGCCACCATATAGCTGTCGACCCGCCAGCTGTCCGAGAGCCCGGTCAGTGCCCCCAAACCGATCTTGTCGATCCCGGCGCGGCCTAGCCGATCCGGTGTCTCCAGCCGCCAGAAGAAGTCCTGCTTTTTGCCCTTCAGATGGTGCCGGGCATACACCGCCTCGTGATAGGTCTCCTGATAGACCAGTACGCCATCCAGGCCCAGCGTTTTCAGTTCGCCGTACTCCGCTTCTGACAGGGGTTGGACCTCCATCTGCAGGGAGGAGAACCGGCGGCGAATGGCAGGAAGATGACGACGAAAATAGTCCATCCCGACCTTGCTCTGATGCTCGCCGGTGACCAGCAGCAAGTGCTCAAACCCCATCTCACGGATCGCTGCGCACTCGCGGGCAATTTCGGTTTCATCCAGCGTTTTGCGCTTGATAGCGTTGCTCATTGAGAACCCACAGTAGGTACAGTCGTTGGCGCACAAATTGGACAGATAGAGCGGCACGTAAAAACTCACCGTATTGCCAAAGCGCTGACGGGTCAGACGCTGCGCCCGCTGCGCCATTGGCTCCAGATACGCGCTGGCAGCAGGGGAGAGCAGTGCCATCATGTCTTCGCGGGTTGGATGACGGGCATTCAGCGCACGCTTAACGTCCGTCGGGGTTTTGCTGTTGATGCGCAGGCGAATGTCGTCCCAGTTAAGCGTACGCCAGCGATCGGTAAAGGTGCGCATCAGAACGCCTCCAGAAAACCGGTCAGTGGGCTGGTGGCCTGGGCTTCAAAACTGCGCAAACCGGGACCAGACTGGCGGGCCAGTACACCCGCTTCTACCGCCAGACGGAAGGCGCGCGCCATCATCACCGGGTCGTCAGCGACGGCAATCGCCGTATTAACCAGCACCGCATCGGCCCCCATCTCCAGGGCTTGCGTGGCATGGCTGGGCACGCCGATCCCTGCATCTATTACCACCGGGACGGTCGCCTGTTGAATGATGATCTCGAGCATCGCGCGGGTCTCCAGTCCCTGGCTGGAGCCAATTGGCGCACCGAGCGGCATCACCGCCGCGCAGCCTACCTCCTCCAGCCGCTTGCACAGCACCGGATCGGCCCCACAGTAGGGCAGCACCGTGAACCCCTGTTTTACCAGTTGCTCGGCGGCTTTCAGCGTTTCAATCGGATCGGGCAGTAGCCAGCGGGCATCGGGATGGATCTCCAGTTTAAGCCAGTGGGTGCCCAGCGCCTCGCGTGCCAGCTGCGCGGCGAACACCGCCTCTTCTGCCGTTTTGGCACCGGAGGTGTTTGGCAGCAACGTGACGCCCGCAGCGCGCAGCGGCGCAAGAATGGCATCGTTGTGGTTACGCAGATCGACCCGCTTCATCGCCAGCGTCACCAGCTGGCTGCCGCTCTCTTTGAGAGCATCAATCATCAGTTGCGGCGAGGCGAATTTTCCAGTGCCGGTAAATAAATGAGAATCAAAAGTTTTATCCGCAATACGTAACATCTCAGCCTCCGGCAATCACCTGAAAGAGCAGGATCTGATCGCCTTCGCGCACCTGCTGAATATCCCACTGCTCGCGCGGCAGGATCTGTTGGTTAAGGGCCAGCGCCACCCCGGGCTTTAACTGGCGTAGATGGTCGAGCAGGGTGGCGAGGGTTATGTCGTCCGCACACTGCATCGGTTCGTCGTTAAACAGGATCCGCATGGCGTCCTCCGCATACCGTACAGCCGCTGGCACGCTGTAGCGCTAACTGCCGCCAGCTCCCCGCCCGGGCATCGAACAGTCGCAGCGTATTGCATGTGGTCTTAATCCCGCTGAGTAGCTTGATCGCCTCCAGCGCCTGCAGGGTTCCCATGACGCCCACTACCGGCCCGACGATGCCTGCGGTGCGGCAGTTACGCTGCGGCTCGCTATCATCCGGCCACAGGCAGCGGTAGCAGCCCTGCGTCCAGGGAGGGGTTAGCGTCATCAGTTGCCCGCCAAAACCCACGGCGCTGGCGGTGATGAGCGGGGTGTCGAGTGTTACGCAGGCAGCGTTAATCGCCTGCCGCGTCGCCATGTTATCGGTGCAATCCAGCACCAGGTCGGCCTGCGCCACCTGCTCGTTAAGCGCAGCGCCTTCCAGACGTTGCTGTAATGCAATCAGACGGATATCTGGATTAAGCTGGGTCAGCCGACGCTGTGTTACCTGCGCTTTCGGCTGATCCAGATCGTCGGTGGTAAATACAATCTGGCGCTGCAAATTACTCAGATGGACGTCGTCGTCGTCGGCCAGTACCAGCGTGCCAATACCTGCCCCGGTCAGATACAGCGCTGCCGGTGCGCCAAGACCACCCAGCCCCACAATCAGCACCCGACTGGCGAGCAGCTTTTGCTGCCCGTCGATGGCGATATCGTCCAGCAGGATCTGGCGGCTGTAGCGCATAAAGTCACGATCATTCATCGCCTGCCCCCACCCGTTGCAGTAATTGTGCCGTTGCCGCCTGCCAGTCATCGGCCTGAGTAATGGCGCTCACCACCGCGATGCTCCCGACGCCGGTCGCCAGTACCGCCGGGGCCCGCTCGAGGCTGATACCGCCGATGGCGACGGTGGGATAATCCGCAAGTCGTTCGATATGCCGGGTCAGCTGCTCCAGTCCCTGGGGCGCGGAAGGCATCTGCTTGGTCCGGGTCGGGAAAACATGCCCGAGGGCGATGTAGGATGGACGCGCCGCCAGCGCCACGTCGATTTCCATGTCGTCGTGGGTTGAGACGCCGAGGCGTAATCCGGCGGCACGAATGGCCTCAAGATCGGTGGTCTCCAGATCCTCCTGACCCAGATGCACGCCGTAAGCCTGATGCTTGATCGCCAGATGCCAGTAGTCGTTGATAAACAGGCGGGCGTCGTAGCGACGCCCCAGCTCAATGGCTGCCATGATGTCGGCTTCAACCTCGTCATCCTGTTTATCTTTGATTCGCAGCTGGATCGTTTTTACGCCCGCAGTCAGGAGGCGTTCAATCCACGCCACGCTGTCGACTACCGGATAAAGCCCCAGACGAAAGGGAACCGATGGGAAGTTGGGTTGATACATCACGCCTCCTCTTTTTTGAGGTAGATCTCGCCGCCTTTGGCGCGGAAGGATTCTGACATGTCGGCCATCCCCACCTCGATGGTCTGTTTCGCCGCGTAGTCGCGCACCTCCTGGCTGATTTTCATCGAGCAAAACTTCGGTCCGCACATGGAGCAGAAGTGGGCTACTTTGCCGGACTCCTGCGGCAGGGTTTCGTCGTGATAGGCGCGGGCGGTAAAGGGATCGAGAGCCAGGTTGAACTGGTCTTCCCAGCGGAATTCGAAGCGCGCTTTTGACATGGCGTTATCGCGGATCTGCGCCCCCGGATGACCCTTCGCCAGATCGGCCGCATGGGCGGCGATTTTGTAGGTGATCAGACCTTGCTTCACGTCCTCTTTGTTCGGCAGACCGAGATGCTCTTTCGGCGTGACGTAGCAGAGCATCGCGCAGCCAAACCAGCCGATCATTGCCGCGCCAATCCCGGAGGTGAAGTGGTCATACCCCGGAGCGATGTCGGTGGTCAGCGGCCCAAGGGTGTAAAACGGCGCTTCATGGCAGTGTTCCAGCTCCTCGGTCATGTTGCGGCGGATCATCTGCATCGGCACATGGCCCGGGCCTTCGATCATCACCTGCACGTCATATTCCCAGGCAATTTTGGTCAGCTCGCCCAGGGTGTGCAGCTCGGCAAACTGGGCTTCGTCGTTGGCGTCGCGAATAGATCCCGGACGCAGACCGTCGCCCAGCGACAGCGAGACGTCGTACGCGGCGCAGATCTCACAGATTTCGCGGAAGTGCTCGTACAGGAAGTTTTCCTGGTGATGAGACAGGCACCACTTCGCCATAATTGAGCCCCCACGGGAGACAATCCCGGTCAGGCGTTTGGCGGTCATCGGGACGTAGCGCAGCAGTACGCCCGCATGGATAGTGAAGTAGTCGACGCCTTGCTCTGCCTGCTCCAGCAGGGTATCGCGGAAGGCTTCCCAGGTGAGATCTTCGGCAATGCCGTTAACCTTTTCCAGCGCCTGGTAGATGGGAACTGTGCCAATGGGTACCGGGCTGTTACGCAGGATCCACTCGCGGGTTTCATGAATATAGCGTCCGGTGGAGAGGTCCATGACCGTGTCCGCACCCCAGCGGGTGGACCACACCAGTTTCTCCACCTCTTCTTCGATGGAGGAGGTGACGGCTGAATTACCGATGTTGGCATTCACTTTCACCAGGAAATTGCGGCCAATGATCATCGGCTCTGATTCCGGGTGGTTAATGTTGGCAGGAATAATCGCCCGGCCCGCCGCGACTTCGTCACGTACAAACTCCGGGGTGATGTTCTCCGGCAGGCGAGCGCCAAAGCCTTCGCCTGGGTGCTGGTGGCGCAGCACTTCCCCGCGAATACGCTCACGACCCATGTTTTCGCGGATGGCGATAAATTCCATCTCCGGGGTCACGATACCCTGGCGGGCGTAGTGCAGCTGAGTCACGCACTTGCCGGCTCTGGCGCGTTTCGGCGTCAGCAGGCCGGTAAAGCGCAGTTCATCCAGCCCATCATCCGCTAGGCGTTCTTTGGTGTAAGCAGAGCTTTGCTCGTCTAGCGCTTCGCTGTCGTCACGGGCGTCAATCCAGGTCTGGCGCAGCTTTGCCAGCCCTTTTTGTACATTAATCGTCACCGCCGGATCGCCGTAAGGACCGGAGGTGTCGTAGACCGGTACCGCCTCGTTTTCTTCCCGCTGCGGATTGTCTTTGCTGCCGCCGATAAGCGTCGGGCTGAGCTGGATCTCGCGCATCGGTACGCGAATATCGTCCTGCGATCCGCTCAAATAGATACGTTTTGAGTTGGGGAAAGCGGTGCCTTCCAGGGTGTCGATAAAGTGTTGGGCGTGGGCGCGCTGTTCGCGACGGGTCATTTTTGTGGCAGACATAGCTCATTCCAGAAAGTGTAGGAAGTGGCTTGTCAGACGTCGGATGAAGCAAGAGAGGATCGCCCGGAGGGCGATGCAATAAATTGACTCTTGTTCCCTTCGCAGGTTTTAACCTGATCAGGTTCCGCGGATCCCGAATTAACGGTCTCAGCCCGGCTTTCGCACTGGGCACTCCGACAAGAATGTGCTCCCTTACAGCGGGAGCAATGAATGTAAACTACGCGTTAACGATAAATAACTCAAGCCGGACGGGCGACGTTATCTTCGTTACTCGCTTTAAAATTGTGATCCAGCGCCAGCGCGATCAGGTTATCTTCCAGCGTAAATCGTTGCTCCAACGCCTCGCCGATATCGGAAAGTGCCTGCTGAAATTGCAGATAATTATCCTGGTCGATGGCGTTTTCGAGAGTGGAGTCGTAATAATCCATGATTTGCTGGGTATTGGCCTCCAGCTGGGGATACAGTTTGGTCGCGGCTAAAAGCGGACTGCTACCTTCCATTTCGCGAATAATACGTTCATAAATATTAAAATGACCGTTGGAAAGGTAATCGACAAGGCTTTGACAAAAATCATCCAGCGCTTTTTCGTTCAGGCGCATATAGGATTCTTTGCCAGGCTTAATGCCAACAAGGTTGTAGTAGGCAACAAGCAGATGTTTACGCACGTGCAGCCAGCGATCGACCAGTTTATTACTTCCGCCAACGCGCTCTGTCAGGTTTTCTAGCTGGTTTAGCATGTTTGACTCCGCAAGGTTAAGATTAAAAGCTGCCCACCCAAAATGTAATAGTAATGTTACCAACATGCCTGTGAAGCAAAGGTTGTGCAATAGATATGGATCGTATAATTGAAAAATCGGATCGTGGCTGGTGGTTAGTCAGCCATGAACAAAAATTATGGTTGCCCGGGGGAGAATTACCCCATGGCGAAGCGAAAAATTTCGATCTTGCGGGACAAGCCGCACTCAGTATAGGTGAGTGGCAGGGCGATTCTGTGTGGTTGATCCAACAAAATCGTTCCCATGAGATGGGATCGGTGCGGCAGGTGCTCGATCTTGATGTGGGCTTGTTCCAGCTGGCCGGGCGCGCCGTGCAATTGGCCGAGTTTTATCGTTCGCATCAATATTGCGGCTATTGCGGCCACACCATGCACCCGAGCAAAACCGAGTGGGCGATGCTCTGCAGCCACTGTCGCGAACGCTATTATCCGCAAATCGCCCCCTGCATTATCGTTGCTATTCGTCGTGATGATTCCCTTTTACTGGCGCAACACACCCGCCACCGTAACGGCGTTCACACCGTACTGGCCGGCTTTGTTGAAGTGGGCGAAACGCTGGAGCAGGCGGTCGCGCGCGAAGTGATGGAAGAGAGCGGTATCAAGGTGAAAAATTTGCGTTATGTCACCTCGCAGCCCTGGCCGTTCCCGCAATCGCTGATGACGGCTTTTATGGCCGAGTACGACAGCGGCGAGATTGTTATCGATCAGAAAGAGCTGCTGAGCGCCGACTGGTATCGCTATGACAATTTACCACTGCTTCCGCCGCCAGGCACCGTGGCGCGCCGCCTGATAGAAGATACGGTGGCAATGTGTCGGGCCGACGATGAATGACATGATACACTGGGGATAAGACGCTTAAGGAACTGCAAAAATGACCGAACTGAAGAACGATCGTTATCTGCGTGCGCTGCTGCGCCAACCCGTTGATGTCACCCCGGTATGGATGATGCGCCAGGCGGGCCGCTATTTGCCGGAATACAAAGCCACGCGCGCGCAGGCGGGCGATTTTATGTCGCTGTGCAAAAACGCAGAGCTGGCATGCGAAGTGACGCTCCAGCCGCTGCGTCGCTTCCCGCTGGATGCGGCGATCCTTTTTTCAGACATTCTGACCATCCCGGATGCAATGGGCCTCGGGCTCTATTTCGAAACGGGTGAAGGCCCGCGCTTCTCCTCACCGATTAAGTGCCAGGCAGACATCGATAATTTGCCCATTCCGGACCCGGAGCAGGAGCTTGGGTACGTGATGAACGCCGTGCGGACCATCCGCCGCGAGCTGAAAGGCGACGTGCCGCTGATTGGCTTCTCCGGCAGCCCGTGGACGCTGGCAACCTACATGGTTGAGGGCGGCAGCAGCAAAGCCTTTACGGTGATCAAAAAGATGATGTACGCCGATCCGCGGGCGTTGCATGCCCTGCTCGATAAGCTGGCGAAAAGCGTCACCCTGTACCTGAACGCACAAATTAAAGCGGGCGCTCAGTCGGTGATGATTTTTGATACCTGGGGCGGCGTGCTGACCGGACGCGATTATCAGCAGTTCTCACTCTACTACATGCACAAAATCGTTGATGGCCTGCTGCGTGAAAACGAAGGCCGCCGCGTGCCGGTGACTCTGTTCACCAAAGGTGGCGGTCAGTGGCTGGAAGCGCTGGCAGAGACCGGCTGTGACGCGCTGGGTATCGACTGGACGATGGATATAGCCGAGGCGCGCCGTCGCGTGGGCGACAAGGTGGCGCTGCAGGGCAATATGGACCCGTCTATGCTTTATGCGCCGGCTGCCCGCATTGAAGAAGAGGTCGCAACCATTCTGGCCGGATTCGGTCAGGGCGAAGGTCATGTCTTCAACCTGGGACACGGTATTCATCAGGATGTACCGCCAGAGCATGCGGGCGTGTTCGTGGAGGCGGTGCACCGACTTTCTGCTCAGTATCACCTGTAAGGAATTGCTATGGATCTTGCGTCATTACGCGCTCAGCAAATCGAACTTGCCGCCTCGGTCTCTCGCGAGGATCGGCTGGATAAAGACCCACCCACACTGATTGCGGGTGCGGACGTCGGGTTTGAGCAGGGCGGGGACGTGACGCGGGCGGCGATAGTGCTGCTGAAATATCCCTCGCTGGAACTTGTCGAATATCAGGTGGCGCGTATCGCCACCACCATGCCCTACATCCCCGGTTTTCTCTCCTTTCGCGAATACCCTGCGCTGCTGGCCGCGTGGCAGCAGCTGTCGCAAAAACCGGATCTGCTGTTCGTTGACGGGCACGGCATCTCTCATCCCCGTCGGCTTGGCGTCGCCAGCCATTTTGGCCTGCTGGTGGATGTCCCAACCATTGGCGTGGCGAAAAAACGCCTCTGCGGTAAGTTCGAACCGCTGTCGGCAGAACCTGGCGCGCTGGCGCCACTAATGGACAAAGGCGAGCAACTGGCGTGGGTGTGGCGCAGTAAGGCACGCTGCAATCCGCTGTTCATCGCGACCGGCCATCGTGTCAGCCTGGATAGCGCGTTGGGATGGGTACAGCGCTGTATGAAAGGCTATCGGCTGCCAGAACCGACCCGCTGGGCCGATGCGGTGGCATCCGGGCGTCCGGCTTTCATTCGTTGGCAGGAAATTCAGCCCTGAATCAGGTAAACTGCCGCCAATTTCTGACTCTGAGAGTTCATCATGTTACAAAACCCGATTCATCTGCGCCTTGAGAAGCTGGAAAGCTGGCAGCATGTCACCTTTATGGCCTGTCTGTGCGAACGTATGTATCCAAACTACGCCATGTTCTGCAAGCAGACTGAATTTGGTGAAGGTCAACTGTATCGCCGTATCCTCGACCTGGTGTGGGAAACGCTGACGGTCAAAGATGCGAAGGTGAACTTCGATTCGCAGCTCGATAAGCTGGAAGAAGCGATCCCCGCTGCCGATGACTATGATGTGTATGGTGTCTATCCGGCGATTGATGCCTGTGTGGCACTCAGTGAGCTGATTCACTCGCGCCTGAGTGGTGAAACGCTGGAACATGCCATCGAAGTCAGTAAGGCCTCCATCACGACCGTTGCTATGCTGGAAATGACGCAGGAAGGTCGCGAAATGACCGATGAAGAGCTACGGTTAAACCCGGCGGTAGAGCAGGAATGGGACATTCAGTGGGAAATATTCCGCTTGCTGGCAGAGTGTGAAGAACGTGATATCGAGCTGATTAAAGGTCTGCGAGCAGACTTGCGTGAGGCAGGTGAGAGTAACATTGGTATAAATCTTAGCCAGTGAGACAATAAAACGTGATTTAACGCCTTTTTTGTCATACCTGTACTCTTCCCTTCTGCCCCCCGTCTGGTCTACATTTGGGGGGCGAAAATAAGTGGCTATCGGTGCGTGTATGCAGGAGAGTGCTTTTTTGGCATTTTCGTCGCACTCGATGCTTAGCAAGCGATAAACACATTGAAAGGATAACTTATGAACAAGACTCAACTGATTGATGTAATTGCGGACAAGGCTGATCTGTCTAAAGTGCAGGCTAAAGCTGCTCTGGAATCCACCCTGGCTGCTATTACTGAGTCTCTGAAAGAAGGCGATGCTGTACAACTGGTTGGTTTCGGCACCTTCAAAGTGAACCACCGCGCTGAGCGTACTGGCCGCAACCCGCAGACCGGTAACGAGATCAAAATCGCTGCAGCTAACGTGCCAGCATTTGTCTCTGGCAAAGCACTGAAAGACGCAGTTAAGTAAGACGCGTGGCAGTGAACAGTTTTAACGAGGGGGCGGTTTCGCCCCTTTTGTCTGTCTGGCGTCAGGCTCTGACGCTGGCAGGCATGCTGTTGCTGACTGCCTGCAGCCATGACTCCTCTCTGCCGCCCTTTACCGCCAGCGGATACGCTGACGATCAGGGTGCAGTGCGCATCTGGCGCAAAGATTCGGATGATGAAGTCCATCTGCTCTCTGCCTTCAGCCCCTGGCATAGCGGCAGCACTACAACCAGCGAGTACCGCTGGCAGGGCGACACGCTTACCCTTATCGAACTCAATATCTACAGCAAACCCCCTGAGCATATCCGGGTGCGTTTTGACGATCGCGGTGAGCTGAGCTTTATGCAGCGCGAAATCGGCGGTCAAAAGCAACAGCTCTCTAACGATCAGATTGCCCTGTACCGCTACCGTGCCGACCAAATCCACCAGACCAGTAACGCGTTGCGTCAGGGGCGAGTGGTGCTGCAGCAGGGGCGCTGGCATCCCGACGGCACCGTGACCTCATGTGAAGGCCTGACGCTGAAGCCGGATCTCGACAGCTGGGCGACGGAACATATTGCCCGCCGTCAGAGTCATTCATCAATGGAGGTGAGTGTCGCGTGGCTGGAAGCGCCGGAAGGTTCACAGCTGTTGCTGGTGGCGAACGAAGATTTCTGCACCTGGCAGCCGACAGAGAAGAACTTCTGAGTGGAATTCCCTCTCCCCAATGGAGAGAGGGTTAGCATGAAGCGAGAAACTACTTCCCTTGCTCGCGGGCAATCGCACGATAACCAATATCCCTGCGGCTAAAGCTGCCGTCCCAGCGAATATCAGCCATTAACGCGTAGGCGCGCTGCTGGGCTTCTGCCACCGTATTACCCAGCGCCGTGGCACAGAGCACGCGGCCACCGTTGGTGAGCACACGATCGTCGTCAGAAAGCGTCGTGCCTGCGTGGAACACTTTGCCACCGTCGACCTCTTCCAGCGGCAGGCCATGGATCTCGTCGCCGTTGTTGTAGTGACCCGGATATCCGCCCGCAGCAATCACCACGCCCAGAGAGGCACGCTCGTCCCACTCGGATGTTTTCTCGTCAAGCTTGCCCTCGCAGGCGGCCAGACACAGGTCCACCAGATCGGATTTCATGCGCAGCATGATCGGCTGAGTTTCCGGATCGCCAAAGCGGCAGTTGAACTCAATCACCTTCGGGTTACCCTGTGGGTCGATCATCAGACCGGCGTACAGGAAACCGGTATAGGTGTTGCCTTCTGCTGCCATGCCTTTCACGGTTGGCCAGATGATGCGTTCCATGGTGCGCTGGTGTACTTCGTCGGTGACAACCGGGGCAGGGGAGTAAGCGCCCATGCCGCCAGTGTTAGGACCGCTGTCGCCGTCGCCAACACGCTTATGATCCTGGCTAGTGGCCATCGGCAGCACATGCTCGCCGTCAACCATCACGATAAAGCTGGCTTCTTCACCGTCGAGGAACTCTTCGATGACAATACGATGGCCAGCATCGCCGAAAGCATTGCCGGCCAGCATATCCTGGACGGCATCTTCCGCTTCCTGCAGGGTCATCGCCACAATCACGCCTTTACCGGCAGCCAGACCGTCGGCCTTGATAACAATCGGCGCGCCTTTCTCACGCAGATAAGCCAGCGCAGGCTCCACTTCGGTGAAGTTCTGGTATTCCGCTGTAGGAATATTGTGGCGAGCAAGGAAGTCTTTGGTAAACGCTTTAGAACCTTCCAGCTGGGCTGCGCCTTCGGTTGGGCCGAAGATGGTCAGACCCGCTGCACGGAAGGCATCCACCACGCCGATCACCAGCGGGGCTTCCGGGCCCACGATAGTCAGATCGATTTTCTCGTTCTGGGCAAAGCTCAGCAGCGCCGGAATATCGGTCACGCCGATCGCGACGTTTTGCAGCGCAGGCTCCAGGGCAGTACCGGCGTTACCCGGAGCCACAAAGACCGTTTTCACCTGCGGCGACTGGGCCGCTTTCCAGGCCAGGGCGTGCTCGCGCCCGCCGTTACCAATCACTAATACTTTCATTGTCTGCTCCGGAAATTAATGGCGGAAGTGGCGCATGTCGGTGAAGATCATCGCGATGCCATGCTCGTCTGCGGCCGCAATCACTTCGTCATCACGGATAGAGCCGCCAGGCTGGATAACACAGCTCACGCCAACGGCAGCTGCAGCATCAATACCGTCGCGGAACGGGAAGAAGGCGTCAGAGGCCATCGCGGAGCCTTTAACTTCCAGGCCTTCATCGCTGGCTTTGATCCCGGCGATTTTCGCGGAGTAAACGCGGCTCATCTGGCCTGCGCCTATGCCAATGGTCATGTTCTCTTTGGCATACACGATGGCGTTGGATTTCACGAACTTCGCCACTTTCCAGCAGAACAGCGCATCACGGAGTTCCTGTTCAGATGGCTGACGTTTGCTGACCACGCGCAGGTCATCTGCCGTTACCATCCCCAGATCGCGATCCTGAACCAGCAGGCCACCATTAACGCGTTTGAAATCAAGGCCCGGCGCGCGCTCAGCCCACTGACCGCAGGTCAGGACGCGAACGTTCTGTTTAGCTGCAGTGATCTTCAGTGCTTCTTCTGTTGCCGATGGGGCGATAATGACTTCAACAAACTGGCGGGAGACAATGGCCTGTGCGGTTTGGGCATCCAGCTCGCGGTTAAAGGCGATGATACCGCCAAAGGCGGACGTTGGGTCTGTTTTGTAGGCGCGATCGTAAGCATCCAGAATAGAGGTGCTGACTGCCACGCCGCACGGGTTAGCGTGTTTCACGATAACGCAGGCTGGCTCGCTGAACTCTTTTACGCACTCCAGTGCGGCATCGGTATCGGCGATGTTGTTATAAGAGAGGGCTTTGCCCTGTACCTGCTGAGCAGTGGCAACAGAAGCTTCTTTGATCTCTTCTTCTATATAGAAGGCAGCGTGCTGGTGGCTGTTCTCACCGTAGCGCATATCCTGTTTCTTAATGAAGTTCAGATTCAGGGTACGAGAGAAGCGGCCAGCAGGCTGGGTGGTCTCACCGTGATAGGCAGGAACCAGGCTACCGAAGTAGTTGGCGATCATGCTGTCGTAGGCGGCAGTATGTTCGAATGCTTTGATGGCGAGATCGAAACGGGTATCCAGCGTCAGGCCACCTTCGTTGGCGTCCATCTCTTTAATAATGGCGTCGTAGTCGCTGCTCTTCACCACGATAGCGACGTCTTTATGGTTCTTCGCGGCGGAGCGCACCATGGTTGGGCCGCCAATGTCGATATTCTCAACCGCATCTTCCAGCGAGCAGCCTTCACGGGCGACGGTCTGGGCGAACGGATACAGGTTAACAACAACCATATCGATCGGCGCTATTCCGTGTTGTTCCATAATCGCGTCATCCTGGCCACGACGGCCCAGAATACCGCCATGCACTTTCGGATGCAGAGTCTTAACGCGTCCATCCATCATTTCAGGGAAACCCGTGTAGTCGGAGACTTCGGTTACCGGCAGACCTTTATCTGCTAACAGGCGGGCGGTGCCTCCTGTGGACAGCAGCTCCACACCACGTGCGGAAAGTGCCTGTGCGAATTCGATGATACCGGCTTTGTCAGAAACACTGAGCAGCGCGCGGCTGACTTTACGACCTTGTTGCATGGTAAATCCCCTGGATTTGACGATTACAGAGAGCGTTAGCTGAATTCTTCGCAAAAAACTCAGCTAACACCCCTCACGGAGCATCCTCGAGAAGCGCGAGCATTTTAACGAAAACGTTTGCGCAACGCTCGCGAATTTTCAAATTTTCGATGTATTGTGGATAAGTCTGTGTGCAAAAAGGTATAAAGCGGGGTTTCGCTGTGGAATGCAGCAGTCAGTCATTTTTCTGTCATTTAAGTATTGCGGCCTGCGGAGAACTCCCTATAATGCGCCTCCATCGACACGGAACAACGGCAAACAAGCCGCCGGGTTGACAGGGGTTCAGAGATGAACACCGACAGAGAAAAGCGAAAAATAATTGCTTGACTCTGAATGAGGAAAACGTATTATACGGGACCTCGCAACGGTGAGCTTAACGCCGCGTTGCACTGCTCTTTAACAATTTATCAGACAATCTGTGTGGGCACTCAAAGTGACATGGATTCTTAACGTCGCAAGACGAAAAATGAATACCAAAGTCTCTGAGTGAACATA
>NZ_JBOGBT010000016.1:0-13711 GCF_051656365.1 Silvania sp.
GATCAGGGTCAGCAGCAGCGTCTGCCCCACGCCCTCGAGGATCACCGGGTCAAAGAACCAGCGTGCGAACACCGCCCACTCCCAGCGCGGATTAAAGGCCACCGACTGCACGACAATCGCCAGCACAAACAGCGCGACAACGGCGCCAACGGTGCGCAGCGGGTCGCGCGCCGGGACCACTTTGATGGTTTCAACGTTGTTCATCGTCGTTCCTCATGCGGATTTACTGAACGCTTCGCGTACCAGCGTTTTGGTGAAGCGCAGCCGCCCGTCAAACGGCGGCTGGCTGTACTCTTCCGGGTCGCGGGCGAGGTCAAACTGCGCCGTGTAGCCCTGGCTCAGGTAGAGCCGCACCGCTTCCGGCTGGCGAAAACCGGTGGTGAGGTACATCTGGCTGTAGCCCGCCTGCACCGCCCGACGTTCCAGCTCCTGCACCACTTTTGCCGCAAGCCCCTGCTGACGCAGGGTTTTGTCGGTCCAGATACGTTTGATTTCCGCAGTCTGCTCATCGAGCGGCTTATAGGCCCCGGTGGCGATGATCTGCCCGTCGCGCTCAAGCACAATGAACAGCCCCTGCGGCGGCAGATACCATTCGGTCAGTTCGATCTCGGCGTCTTTAGCAAAATAGTCGCCGTAGCGGGCCGCGTATTCACCGAACAGCCCGTCAATAACGGGCTGAAGATCGGCGTCCTCTGGCGATACGTCGCGAAAAAGGTCGCTCATAAGGTCTCCTTAGTCACCCAGACCAGCCGGGTTCACTTCAGAGCCTGGAATGCGCTCCACCCCTTCGCCCCAGCGGTTCAGCACTTTGTCGTAATCGCCGTTTTTGATCACCCCGTTAAGCGCGGTCTGCACCGGTTCAGCCAGCCCGCTGCCTTTTTTCAGGGTCACGGCGATGTGCGCCGCCTTCGGCCAGCCGCCGTCCACGCTGCCTACCAGCTTGGTTTTGCCGTTCAGGGCTGCTTTCCATGCGCCAATCACGTTCGGGCCGAAGAAGGCATCCGCCCGCCCGGACTGCAGGGCCAGGGTCTGAGCCGCATCGTCCTTGGTGTAGACCGGGGTGAACGGCTTGAGGCCTTTCTTCTGGTTTTCCGCATCCCAGGCCAGCAGGATCGCCTCCTGGTTGGTGCCGGATCCGACGATGATCCGCAGCCCGGCGATGTCTTCCGCCTTCTCGAGGCTCTTAATGGTGCTGGTCGATTTCACGTAGAAACCGAGTGAATCTTTGCGATAGGTGGCAAAGTCGAACTTCTCTTTACGATCTTTGGTGACGGTAATATTGCTGATCGCCGCATCGTATTTCCCTGAGGTGACGCCCAGCGGCCAGTCTTCCCACGAGGTCGGGACGATGTTCAGCTCCAGTCCGAGGCTGTCGGCGACCAGACGGGCGATATCCGCCTCGCTGCCGATCAGGGTTTTGTTGTCATCAGCAAAGACGGTTAATGGCGGCTGGCTCAGGCCGGCAATCGCCACGGTGAATTTCCCCGGCACCGCGGGCTTAAAGCTCGCCGGCAGCTGAGCAATCGCCTCTGGGTTTTTCGCCGTGTTGATCGGCGTTTTGTTGGCTTCCAGGCTTACGCCGGTGCCGTTAATGTTCACGTTCTCTGCCCAGACGGCAGGGGTAAAGGCCAGCGCGAGCGCCAGAAAAAGCGATGATTTATGCATAGCAGGCTTCTCTTATTGTGTGGTTATTGTTGTGTGAACTGATTTTCTGGCTGGTCTAATCCCAGGCTCTCACGCAGGGTGGTGCCGGGGTATTCAGTACGGAACAGGCCGCGCGCCTGCAGCAGGGGCACCACCTGATCCACAAAGCGCGGGAAGGTATCCGGCGTGCCGCCCTGGATGATAAAGCCGTCCGCTGCGTAGCCGTCGAACCACTGCTGTAGTCCGTCAGCGACCTCTTCCGGGGTGCCGGAAAAGCGCGGGCGCGGCGAGGCGGCTTCCAGCGCGACCTGGCGCAGGGTTAAGTTGCGATCCCGCGCGTTACGCTTGATCTCATCGGTGGTGCTGCGAAAGCTGTTCTGCCCCAGATCGCCAATGTCCGGGAAGGGTTCATCGAGCGGATACTGGCTAAAATCGTGGTGCTCAAAATAGCGTCCGAGATAGTTCAGGGCATCGGTAATCGACACCAGCGCGGCGGTGGTTTGATACTGCTGCTCAACGTCGTCGGCGTCTTTACCCACAATTACGCTCACGCCCTGGAAGATATGCAGCTCGTCGGCACGACGGCCATGCTGTTCCAGCTGGCTTTTCACGTCGCGGTGGAAGGCCTGAGCCTCTTCAAAGGTCTCGTGATGGGTGAAGATGGCGTCGGCATGTTTAGCCGCCAGCTTTTTACCGTCGTCGGAGGCCCCGGCCTGGAAGACAATCGGCCTGCCCTGTGGGGTACGGCCAATGTTCAGCGGCCCGGCGACCTTAAAGAAATCGCCGTGGTGATCGAGGGTGTGCAGTTTCTGCGGATCAAAGAACTGGCCGCTCTCCTTGTTGCGCACAAAGGCATCGCCTTCCCAGGAATCCCACAGCCCTTTCACCACGTCGAGATACTCATCGGCAATGCGGTAGCGCAAGGCGTGCTCCGGGTGCTTGTCGCGGGAGAAGTTCTTCGCCGAGCCTTCCAGCGGGGAGGTCACCACGTTCCAGCCTGCCCGGCCGTTGCTCAGATGGTCGAGGCTGGCAAACTGGCGCGCCACGGTAAACGGCTCGCTGTAGGAGGTGGACAAGGTGCCGACCAGCCCGAGGCGCGAGGTGATGGTTGCCAGTGCCGATAACACCGTCAGTGGCTCAAAGCGGTTGAGAAAGTGTGGAATCGACTTCTCGTTGATGTACAGACCATCGGCGACAAACAGGAAGTCGAGCTTGCCCGCCTCCGCTTTCAACGCCGTCTCTTTTACAAACTCAAAATTGATGCTGGCATCGGCGGTGGCCGCCGGGTGGCGCCAGGCCGACATGTTCCCCGACGCACCATGCAAAATCGTGCCCAATCGCAGCTGTCGTGTTGCGGACATATTCACTCCTTACCTTAAAGTTGATTCAGTGCTTTTTCTGCAAGCTGGGCGAAATATCGCGCGGCGGGTTCGATCAGGGCTTCATCCGGGTTAAAGGCCGGGTGATGCAGACCATACTGACTGGCGCTGCCAATGCTGACGAAGGCGCCAGGAATGTGTTGCAGGTAGACGGCAAAATCTTCCCCGCCCATGTGCAGTTCGGCGTGCTGGGTCTCAAAACCGCTTTCGCGCGCCACTGAGGTGGCAAAGTCGGCCCAGTTGGCGTCGTTGACCAGCGCGGTCGGCCCGGCATACCAGATGATGTCGATTTGTGCGGCAAAGGCGCTGGCAAACCCGGCGGCGATCTCCGATACCCGGGCTTTGACCTTTTCCTGCACGTCGGTGCGGTGGGTGCGCAAGGTGCCTTCCAGCTCGACGCTTTCCGGCAGCACGTTCCAGGTATTGCCCCCGGTAATGCGCGTCACGCTCAGCACCACCGAGTCCAGGGTGTTCACGTTGCGACTGGCGACGCTTTGCAGCGCGGTCACCAGTTGGCTGGCGAGCACAATGGCGTCGTTACCTTCGTGCGGACGGGCGGCATGCGCCCCTTTGCCGGTAATGCGGAAAACAAAGCGGTCAACGTTGGCGTAAAACGGCCCGCCGCGGGTGGCGAAGCTGCCCACCGGCAAGCCGGGTTCGTTGTGCATGCCGAAGATGGCGCTGACGTCGCGCAGAGCGCCAGCGCGCACCAGACTTTTCGCACCGCCGAAGTTCTCTTCTGCAGGCTGAAACAGGATCCGCACCCGGCCATTCAGCGAGGCTTCACGCGCTTTAAGTTCTAAGGCGGCGCCGAGGATCACGCTGGTGTGGATATCGTGTCCGCAGGCGTGCATCACCCCCGGGCGTTGTGAACTGAAGGCTACGCCGCTGCGCTCCTCAATCGGCAGTGCATCGATATCGGCGCGCAGGGCAATGCGTTTGTCGCCCTCGCCCACTTCGGCCACGACGCCGGTGTGCAGATCGTAAGGCAGGATCTTAATCCCCGCATCGCCCAGCCACTGGCGCAGGCGGGCGGTGGTTTCAACTTCTTCTCCGGAGAGTTCCGGGTGTTGGTGCAGTTCACGACGCCAGGCGATCAGCTGTTGTCCGAGGCTCATACCGCCACCTCCCGTTGCTGACGGACCGCTGCCAGCAGACGCAGGGACTGCACGCGGGCAGCGCCATCCGCCACCGGCGTATCAATAATAAATTCGTCAATACCCCACTGTTGATGCAGGGCCTCCAGCTGATCCAGTACCGACTCTGCGGTGCCAGCCAGCAGCGACTGGGCACGACGGGCAATGCGCAGCGGCTCACTTCCGGCCTGGCGGGCAAAAGCATAGGCCTGCTCTTCGCTGGCGACGGTGACCCGCTGACCGTTGGCCAGCTCCACGCCCCAGACTTCCACCGACTGCGCCAACGCGTCGGCCTGCGCCTGGGTTGGGGCGACGATAGCCTGCACCGCGACAATCACCTCGCGGTGACTGTGCGCCCGCCATGTGGCAATCACCTCACGCAGCAGGTCAGGATCGCCGTTCAGGTGAGCCGCAAAGACAAAGTTCCAGTTGAGGCTGGCGGCAAGGCGTGCGCTCTCGGCGCTGGCCCCCAGCAGAAAGCCCTGAGCAGGTACTTGCGGCAGCGGGGTGGCGCGAACCGCCTCCTCTTCCGCCTGGGCTGCCGGGTTTAACCAGCCGTCGAGCTGCGCCAGCTGGGCCGCGAAATCGCCCTTTTCCTGCTGATTCAGCCCCTGCTGTAATGCCCGGGTGGAGAGCGGCAGCCCGCCTGGCGCTTTGCCTACACCCAGGTCGACGCGACCCGGTGCTATGGCCGCCAGCAGGTTGAAGTTTTCGGCCACTTTATAGGGGCTGTAGTGCTGGAGCATCACGCCGCCGGAGCCGACGCGAATGCGTTTGGTCTGCCCGAGGATCCAGGCAATCAGCAGCTCAGGCGACGGACTCGCCAGCTGCGGGGTGTTGTGGTGTTCGGCAATCCAGAAGCGGTGATAACCCAGCGCCTCCGCCTGTTGCGCAAGGCTTAAGGTGCGCGCCAGCGCATCGGCGGCCGTTTCGTTTGCTGCGACAGGACTTTTATCCAGAATGCTGATTCGCCAGGACATGTTGCAATCTCGTTTGACTAAACATGTCGCCATTATTAAGGGGCGATTTCACCTCTGAGAAACAATTAATTTACATTTGGTTTGCCGGATTTCAGATATACAGCGCTGGGTTAGCGTGCGCTCTGTAGCCCGGCGATGAGGGCATCGGCCTGCTGGCGCGAAGTGATCCGCACGAAGCGGATGTGGGCGTAAGCGGGATTATCCATGTCGGCCTGGTAGCGCACACGGTTGCTGCGCCAGGTTTTGAGGGTCCAGATAAGGATCGATTCCCGGCTCAAGAACGAGCGGCGAAAGCTCTCCCGGTTGCCAGTGCCTGGCCACAGCTCCTGCTGGGTCCACGCGCGTGTTATCGCCCGCATCACCGCCTGGCGCAGGGTGCGGACAAAGCCGTAATCCACCCACACCACCAGATCGACCTCGCGCCACTTGATCGCCCGGGTGCGGTTGTAGTTGCCGTCCAGCACCCAGCCGGGGCTGGCGTCGAGCGCAGCTTCCAGCTTGCTGACGAACACTTCATCTGGCGTGCCCTGCCAGTCGGGCTGCCAGTACAGGGTGTCCATTTCGATACAGGGCAGCGCCAGCGCCGTGGCGATACGTCGGGCAAGCGTGGATTTACCGCTGCCGCTGGTGCCGATAATATTGATTTTCACATTGCCCCCGGTCAGTAAATGGTCGAGCGTCATAATAACGTTTTAGCATTGTTAATGAAACGGCATTTCGAAAGCCTGGTTTACCCCACGGATTCATTATTTACTTCATATTTGCCTTAAGTCGATTTATTCCCCCACAGACAAAAATAAGCCCACTCGCTTTATTGCATTTTTATTACATTAACGCCAATTAACAGATAAAAAATAGTTAAGTCAGGCGCTTTCCAATTCATAAAATTACGTAGAGAATACGCCAGCCGTAATATTAAAGAATAACGATGACATCTTGCCTGACACTTTATCGGGCGGCATTTGTTTACTCAGACATCACCATGGAGTTACTCATGAAGCGTAACATGCATGTTACACAAAACGAGTATTTACTTAACGATGGATCGACGCTTATGTCGACCACCGATACCCAGAGTCATATTACTTACGCTAATTCGACGTTTATTGTTGCCAGTGGTTATAAAGAAGAACATCTTATCGGTGAACCGCATAATGTGATCCGCCATCCGGATATGCCCCCCGAGGCATTTGGCGATATGTGGTTTACCCTGCAGCAGGGCGAGAGCTGGACCGGGCTGGTGAAGAACCGCCGCCACAACGGGGATCACTACTGGGTACGCGCCAACGTGACGCCGGTCTACCAGCAGGACATCCTGACCGGTTATATCTCGGTGCGTAATATTCCAACCCGGGAAGAGATCGACGCCAGCGAGCAGCTTTATCAGCGCGTGCGAAATAACGAAATAAAAGGCCACGGTTTTTATAAAGGGCTACTGGTACGCCGGGGTTTATTTTCTTTCCTGTCGATATTTAAAAAACTCAGTACCGCGAAACGCGTTAATTATGGCCTTATTGTCACCGCCCTGCTGACCTTCGCCATTCCGTTTTTACTCCCCTCCGCCGTGATACAAATGACTGCCACGGCGGCGCTTTTTATATTGCTGGCGATGTATTTGCATGCCCAAATTAGTCGCCCGGTAAAGTCGATTGTTAAACAGATGCAGCGCGTGGTTTCGGGACGCAAAACTGACTATTACCATTTTGATCGCGTCGACGAAATTGGTTTGATGATGCGCCTGGTTAATCAGTCCGGTTTAAACCTCAATTCACTGGTGGATGATGTCGGGGCGCAAATCAGCGGTATCCGCGATATCAGCCAGCAGGTCGAAAAAGAGGGTCATGCGCTGCAGGCCCGCTCGGAAGAGACGGCGGGCGATCTGCAGCAAACCGCCGCCGCTGTGGAAGAGATTGCCAGCGCGGTAAAACAGACCGCCGAAACCGCCGGGGAAGCGATCCTGATGGCCGATAAGACCAGCGCCAGCGCTTACAGCGGTGAAAAAATCATGAAGCAGACCATCGGCATGATGCAGTCGGTCTCGCAGGATAACGGCCAGATCGTCGACATCATCGCCGTGATCGACCGTATTGCTTTCCAGACCAATATTCTGGCCCTCAACGCGGCAGTTGAAGCCGCCCGCGCCGGAGAAGCAGGACGCGGCTTTGCAGTGGTGGCAGCCGAAGTACGCAATCTGGCTCAGCACTCCGCTTCGGCCGCGAAGGAGATCGCCGCGCTTATCGAGAAAAACGTCGCCAGCGTCAATGCCGGTGTGAATATGGTGGAGCAAACCGAAACCCATCTTACGGCGATGATTGGTAATGTGTTGAATATGTCGGCGCTCATTAAAGAGATTGGTCACGCCACCCAGGAGCAGACCCAGGCCCTGAGCCTGATTAATGAGTCGATCTCGCGCATTGGCGTAATGACGCACAATAACACCGGGATGGTGGATAACGTCACCAGTGCGGCCAACCACCTGACCCACAGAACCACGCGACTACAGCAGGCGATTGCGGTGTTTGGCGGTTAATACTGCGTCCTTAAATGGCTAACCCGGCGAAAAGGTCATATCTTTTTAAAGCGACGGTCGCGCCGGGGGCCCTGGATGAAAGCAGATAAAAAGACGTTAGCAGTCATGTTGCTCGCATGGGGTGCGCTCTACTATCTGCTGGGCTGGATCTCCTTATTCCTCGATGGCCCCGCGACCCGGTTGCCCTTTATCTGGCTGCCCGCAGGCGTGGCTGTCACCGCCTTTCTTATCACCCAGCAAAAACAGTGGCCTGCGTTATTTATCACCCTCCTGCTCGCCCGCCTGCTGTTGGGGGTGACGTTCCAGCATGTTCTGCACCTGTCGCTGATGCTGGGTCTTTTTTCGCTGACCAGCAATATGGGTATTGCCTGGAGCGTGCGCTATTTTTCCCGGGGTTACGATCGGCTGCACAAAATCGTCAACTGGGTGATCTCGACGGTGGCTATCAGCGCTCTGGCTGCGCTGGCGGGCGTAGGCTGGCTCTCTTATCTCGCGGGAACCTCACAGATGCAGTGGCTGTGGATCGCCTGGAGTGCCAACGTCACCAGCACGCTGTTCGTGACGCCCCCGCTGATGGGGCTGATCACCTCTGACGAAAAGGTCGCGCAACAAAAGCCGATCCTCGGTTTGTGCCTGGCGATCGCCGTGCTGCTGGTCACCCTGCTCACTTTCAGCGGCGTGCCGGACAGCGGCGACAATATTGCGCTGATTTACTCCCTCGCCTGTCTGCCGCTGGTGCTGGTGGCAGCCACCACCATCGTCTGTGGCGATCGGCTGGGTTCGCTGGCGTTTATCCTGTTTAGCATTGTCGTTATCTATGCATCGTGGCAAGAGACGGGCCCGTTCTATTTCGCCCGCCTGGCACCTGAAGAGTCGATTATGCTGGCGCAGTGCTATCTTTCCGCCGCCGCGCTGCTACTGGTATTTATACGCGCCCAGAAAAGGCATGCGACCCGCACCGATCGCGGTACCCGGGATATTGCTTACTCCCTCGATCTGGAAAGCGGTCAGCTGGTCTGGAACCCGCACGCACAGTCTGCCCTCGCCGCCTCGTTAGCCCTTATCACCCGCCGGGAAGCATTGCTGGCCCAGGTGCCCGATCCCCAACAGCAGGCGCTGATGGCCGCCCGCTGGCAGGCGGTGGCGCAAAACGTCCCTGTGGCAGAGACGTTCCGCTTTACGCTGGCCATCGACGGCCAAAAGCCGACCCTGATGGCTGAGCGCAATATGCTGATGATGGCAGACAACGATCGCCCGGTGATTGTGGCGTTCTGGTCCGAGGAAAGCGGCGGCTTGTTTCAGCCCACCACTGAGGAGGAAGGTTAACGATGCTGCAAATCGCCTTTTTGCTCGCCGGCGCGGCGTTCGTGCGCAAAGCGGCTCCGTTCTTTATGGTGGCAGGCGTGCTGTGGGGCGGTCTGGGTCTGTTGATCTTTATCGATGGTTTACAGGGTGGGCGTCACTTCCCGCTGCATCTCTTCGGTATTTTTCTGCTGATCGACAGCCTGGTGTCGCTGGCGCTGGGCTCGGCAACCCGGGACACACAGCGCGGGATTTTTTACTTCAAAGGTGGGCTGTTCCTGCTGATTGCCATTCTGATTTTATCCGGACGCCACGATGGCACGCTGGCAATGGCTATTGTGCTTGGCATTGCCTATTTCATTATCGGCCTGTTCAGCATCGCCTCTGCTGTGGTGGTGCGCTTTGCGCACTGGCGACGCGTCCTGCTGGCCGGCATTTTACAGGTAATCTTCGCCATTTTTCTGTTCTTGCCCTTTCCGTCAGAACATGATGGCACCGTTTCGCAGTTTATCGGGATGGTGATGATTACCGGAGGTTCGCAGTCGGTGCTGCTTTCACTGCGGATGCGGCAGATCCGGCACGGTCGCTCGGTATTTGATATTCTGGCACCGCAGGGGCTGATGCCCCGCAAACGCGAGGCGCTGCCGCTGTCCGTGGATAGCCCGCCAGGCGAGCAGCTCACCGTGCACGTCTGGACCCCGGAAGGATCGGCCAAACAGCAGACGCTGCCGCGCCCGGTGATCAACCGCTATATCGCCGCCGTCGATGCCGACGGGGTGATTTCAACCGGCCA
The DNA here is from genome assembly GCF_051656365.1 of Silvania sp. Taxonomy (NCBI): domain Bacteria; kingdom Pseudomonadati; phylum Pseudomonadota; class Gammaproteobacteria; order Enterobacterales; family Enterobacteriaceae; genus Silvania; species Silvania sp. The sequence goes on from NZ_JBOGBT010000016.1 coordinate 9,765, forward strand.
CGCGGCGCTGGAATTCCCACCTGCCCTGTACATCAGCCTGTACCCGGCAGCGGAGATCGACCGTTCGCCCGCCGAATTTTTTAACCTGCTGAAGGCGGTCGAAGCCAACACGGTAGCGGGGAAATATCAACCGAACTACCCGTATGAAGCGGGTATCTGGTGCGAGTCAGATCGCAAAATCCACTTCTCGACCTTTAATGCCGCCTCGCTGACCCGCTTCTGGACGCAGTACCGACAAAGCGAAACCTACAACCTGACCTGGCGAAACTGCTCCAGCAGCGTGGCCTATGCCCTCGAAGCCGCGCTCGACGGCGCGTTGAAAGAGCGCTGTTCCCGGGGCGGCTTTGTGCGTCTGTTCTTTATTCCGGAGCTGTGGATCGCCGGGCAGCTGCGCAAACGCGCCACCAATATGGCATGGACGCCCGGGCTGGTGCTGGATTACACCCGGGCGCTGCACGCGGTGGTTCATCCGACGGACGTGTCTCTGATGAGCCTGATTAAAAAGAAACTGTTTACGGCTGCGGATACTGGTCGTCGGTAACCTTCTCCAGCCACTCTACCGGACTGCCGTTTACCGCTTCGGCAACGGCAATGTGGGTCATCGCCGTTTGTGCGCTGGCCCCGTGCCAGTGTTTTACGCCCGGCGGGATCCACGCAATATCGCCCTGATTTAAGACTTCCGCCTCTTTGCCCCACTCCTGCAGCCAGCCGCGACCCTGGGTGACAATCAGGGTTTGTCCCAGCGGATGGGTGTGCCACGCGGTACGCGCGCCGGGTTCAAAGGTAACGGTCGCCCCACCCACTTTGGCGGGCTCGGTGGCCTGGAACGGCGCATCAATACGCACGGTGCCGGTAAACCAGGCCTCCGGGCCGCGGACGGACGGTAACGAACCACTACGGATAATTTTCATGCTGACTCCTTTTGTGCTGTGGGGTTAACAGTAGCGCAAGACGCACCTCAGCATTAGACTGCATAATCAGAAAGGAACCATGAATGAAATTCATATATTGGGAGTGGCGTAATGCTGAAAGACAATTTTAACGATCTGCTGTCGTTTATGGTGGTCGCCCGCGAGCGCAGCTTTACCCGCGCAGCCGCTCAGCTTGGGGTGTCCCAGTCGGCTCTCAGTCACGCCATGCGCAATCTCGAAGCGCGTCTGGACGTGCGTCTGCTGACCCGCACCACCCGCAGCGTGGCCCCGACCGAGGCGGGCGAGCAGCTGTTTATTCGCCTGAGCCCGCATCTGCTGGAGATTGAGCAGGAGCTGACGGCCTTGCGCGATATGCGCGACAAACCGGCGGGCAATATCCGCATTACCGCCGGAGAGCACGCGATGACAGAGGTACTGTGGCCGGTACTTAAGCCCTTTATGGCGCAATACCCGGATATCAACGTCGAGGTGACGGTGGATAACGGCCTGACGGATATCGTCGACGGCCGCTTTGACGCGGGAGTGCGTTTGGGCGAGCAGGTGGCAAAAGACATGATTGCGATGCGCATCGCCCCGGATATGCGGATGGCGGTGGTCGGTTCCCCGGCCTACTTCGCCCGCTATGGCGAGCCGCACACCCCGGAGCAACTGGCCAATCATCGCTGCATCAATATGCGCCTGCCCACCCGCGGAGGATTGTATGTCTGGGAGTTTGAGCAGGACGGCCACGAGCTGCGGGTGCGCGTTGAGGGGCAGTTAACCCTCAACAATCTACCCCAACGTCTTGATGCCGCCGAGGCCGGACTGGGACTGGCATATGTCCCTGACGATACGGTGCAGGAAGCCATTCGCGCAGGTAGGCTGGTGCGGGTGCTGGAAGAGTGGTGCCCGGTGTTTGACGGCTACCATCTTTACTATCCTGGCCGCCGCCAGCACACTACTGCGTTCGCTTTACTGGTAGAGGCTCTGCGTAGATCCTAGGCCCCTTCCCCTTCTTTATGTGACAACGTCACGCCTGCCTTAAAATTTACTTCAATGTGCATCACTTTCAGCCCGTTATTTTTTGCGTCGTTTATTAATTGCGGGTAGGATGCTTCGCCATGTTTTGCCTTATCCATACGCAGAATGACTGGAAAGGCAGCATGTTCCCGCGCAAAAGCAATCGTTTGTATTGCAGCTTGCCGGGTCTGAACATCACGACATTGATTAAGACAGGTAAACAGGTAACTCAATGAAGACAAACAACAACAGCGCAGCTGAACATCAGGCTGCGAAACGTCGCTGGCTGAACGCCCACGAAGAGGGCTATCACAAGGCGATGGGCAACCGTCAGGTACAGATGATCGCTATCGGCGGTGCCATCGGTACCGGGCTATTTTTAGGCGCAGGCGCACGTCTGCAAATGGCCGGCCCGGCCCTCGCACTGGTCTATCTGGTGTGCGGGATCTTCTCCTTCTTTATTCTGCGTGCCCTTGGCGAGCTGGTGTTACACCGTCCGTCCAGCGGCAGCTTTGTCTCCTACGCCCGTGAGTTCCTCGGCGAAAAAGCCGCCTACGTGGCGGGCTGGATGTACTTCATCAACTGGGCGATGACCGGGATCGTCGATATCACCGCCGTGGCGCTGTATATGCACTACTGGGGCGCGTTTGGCGATGTGCCGCAGTGGGTGTTTGCCCTCGGTGCGCTGGCGATTGTCGGCACCATGAACATGATCGGCGTGAAGTGGTTCGCCGAAATGGAGTTCTGGTTCGCGCTGGTCAAAGTGCTGGCGATTGTAATCTTCCTGGTGGTCGGCACCGTGTTCCTCGGCAGCGGTAAGCCGCTGGACGGCAACATGACCGGCTTCCACCTGATCACCGATAACGGCGGTTTCTTCCCGCACGGCCTTATGCCGGCGCTGGTGCTGGTGCAGGGTGTGGTGTTTGCCTTTGCCTCGATTGAACTGGTGGGCACCGCTGCAGGCGAGTGTAAAGACCCGCAGAACACCGTGCCAAGAGCGATCAACAGCGTGATCTGGCGTATCGGCCTGTTCTACGTCGGCTCCGTGGTGCTGCTGGTGCTGTTGCTGCCGTGGAATGCCTATCAGGCCGGGCAAAGTCCGTTTGTAACCTTCTTCTCGAAACTGGGCGTGCCGTACGTGGGCAGCATCATGAACATTGTGGTGCTGACTGCGGCGCTCTCGAGCCTGAACTCGGGTCTGTACTCGACCGGTCGAATCCTGCGCTCCATGTCGATGGGCGGCTCTGCGCCGAAGTTTATGTCGAAGATGAGCAAGCAGCAGGTGCCGTATGCGGGCATCCTGGCGACGCTGGTGGTGTATGTATTCGGCGTATTCCTGAACTATCTGGTGCCGTCGCAGGTATTTGAGATCGTCCTCAACGTGGCCGCGCTGGGCATCATCGCCTCCTGGGCCTTTATCGTGGTGTGCCAGATGCGTCTGCGCAAAGCGATCAAAGAAGGTCATGCGGCTGAAGTGAGCTTTAAAATGCCGGGCGCCCCGGTGACCTCATGGCTGACGCTGCTGTTCCTGTTCAGCGTGCTGGTGCTGATGGCGTTCGATTACCCGAACGGCACTTACACTATCGCCACCATCCCGCTGCTGGCCGTGCTGCTGGTTGCCGGCTGGTTTGGCGTGCGTAAGCGCGTGCAGGAAATCCATAGCACCGCGCCGGTTCATCCGGACGATGAAAAGCGGGATGGCCCGCTGGTGGAAGAGACGTCGCGTTAAAAGTTAAGCGGTCAATAAAAAAGTGAAGGCATCTGCCTTAATGCTGGTCAGTTAAGCATTGAGGATTGTTCCGTTCACTTTATGTTCAGCAGAATAGAGTAACTTCACCGCACGTGAACGTGGAAAGGGGGTCACCGCGACCCCCTTTCCAATCCCCGCGGCCCCGCGACGAAATCGGTGCTTCGCACTACGCTCACCTCACGACCTCCTGCCTGCGGTCGGCTCAACTCGACATCCTGTCTCGCGTCGCCTCTGTCCGCCATCCCTGGCGTCCAGCCCTTGTCATC